>NZ_MWQG01000081.1:0-3804 GCF_002210365.1 Fibrobacter sp. UWH1 | reverse complement strand
GCGAATGTCAACAAAAAAGGGTGGCGAAGCCACCCACACATGTTGATGAAGAGCCTATTTTTTCATGGGTTTCATCGTCCAGGGCATAAGTGTGAAACGGGAACCAAGAATTTGATACCATTTTACTAATCCAGCTATGTTAAAAGTCTATTTTAGTTCAATAAATTCCAGCCGAAGGCATTGCTCCGGATTTTTAGGAAGCGACTGTAGATTCCATTCTTGTTGTTAAGTTCATCATGCTTGCCGTGCTCGGCAATAGTACCATGGTCGATTACTAGAATCTGGTCGGCATCGCGAATTGTATTCATTCGGTGGGCGATGGAAATAACCGTTTTTCCTGCAGTCAATTCCTTGATGGCATCTAGAAGGTCGGCTTCGTTTTCGGGATCCACAGAAGATGTGGCTTCGTCAAGAATGACTACGGGGGCATTTTTCAGGAGCGCTCTCGCAATGGAAATTCTCTGCTTTTCGCCACCCGAAAGCGAGCTTCCGCTTTCGCTAATCACTGTGTCATAACCATTTGGGAGTGCCATAATAAAGTCGTGACATTTTGCTTTCTTGGCTACGGCAACGATTTCTTCGTGGGTTGCATCCGGCTTTCCAAAACGAATGTTGTTTTCTATGGTGTCATTAAATAGATAAACTTTCTGGAAAACCATTGAAAAATAGGAGAGGAGTTCATCGGGCGTGTATTCGCGGATGTCGTGACCGCCAAAGGTAATGGAACCTTTCTTAACATCCCAAAAGCGAACAATCAGGTTGCAGAGAGTGGTCTTTCCACTTCCAGAGGAGCCAATGATCGCGCAGGATGTTTTTTCGGGAATGCTAGCAGTAACATTGGAGAGAATTGTTCTTGAATCGTAACCGAATTCCACATCCTTCATTTCAATGGAAAAGTTTTCGGGCTTTACCCCGGCTTTACCGATCATTTCGGGAATCTTGAAGGTTTCTTCCAATTGGCTTAGAGCTGTTTCAACTTGTTCCAAAAGGAAGGTTCCGTTGCCAAGCAATTCAATCTGACCATAGATGATAAATGCGGAAAGGAGGAACATCATGCCGTACGCAAAGTCAAGCATGCCGTAGAATGTCATAAAACTTGATACAAGTATAAGGATGCCGCTAAAAATGTAGAGTGTCCCGCGAAAGAGACTATGGGGCTTTATAATGGAGATTTCCATGGCTGTGTTTACCTTTTGGAATTCTTCAAAGCTCTTGTCGAGTTCATTACCGTTTTTTCTGCCAAAGGAGCGGACAACTGCGATACCACGGATGAATTCTAGTATATCAGAGGTTGTCTTTTCAACAATTCGATAGCGTTCCGGTGCAAACTGGACAGACTTTTTTTGGACCAGTGTCAAGGAAAACATCGAAAGTAAAATGCCAAGAATGGCAATGCAACCAATTCGCCAGTCAAAGAATATGAGGAATACAGAAACGGCTACGGACTGTAACAAGCCTCCAATGACATTTTCGACTGCAATCATGGTTCCATTTTCCAAATCGGTCATGGCGCTTGAAATGGTGTTGTTGATTTGACCGAGGGATTTCTTTGAAAAGTAACCCATTGGGGCTTGCTTTAACTTTTCGCCAAGTTCAAGGCGCTTATCGGTGTACACGATGTACCCTGCTGCAGCGAGGAACATGTTGATTAGATACTTGAGGATGATTTTTCCGACGAGGGCTACGGCAAGAATCCCTGTGGTCTGCCAGATGACGGTCATATTCAGGGAATTGATATGCATAAGTACCCATAGGAATGCCATGACCGAGAGGGAATTGAATCCTGCGTTTAATAGACCGCAGACAATGCCTCCATAAATGCGTTTCTTATGTGTTCCGCATACATTTAAGATGTTTTTTAAAGACTTGAACATTATCTACTCCTATTTCTCTGTAGCGGCGATGTGTTTTTCCCACATGTTCTTGTAAAGTGGGCTGTTTTGCATCAGCATATCGTGCGTTCCTTGACAGGAAAGCTTGCCGTCATCTATGACAAGGATGTTTTGGGCATTCTTGATTGTAGAGAGGCGATGGGCGATGATGATAAGGACCTTATCCTTCACGAGTTTTTCAAGAGCTTTCTGGATTTCGGCCTCGTTTTCTGGGTCGGCGTAGGCGGTAGCTTCATCGAGAATAATAATGTCTGCATTCTTGAGAATTGCGCGGGCGATGGTGATTCGCTGCCTTTCGCCACCGGAAAGTTTTCCACCGGCATCGCCAACCAAAGTGTTGTAGCCATTTTCTAGCTTTGTGATGAATTCGTGGCAGCCGGCAGATTTGGCTGCTTCGTAGATTTCTTCATCAGTTGCCGTGGGCCTTCCCATGCGGATATTTTCTTTAATCGAGCAGTTGAATAGGTAATTATCCTGGGCTACATAGCTAATCTTATCCATCTGCTGCTTAAATGGAATTTTCGTGAGAGGCGTCCCACCCAAAAGAATTTCACCTTGTGAAACATCCCAGAAACCAGCCATGAGCTTTGCAATGGTCGATTTTCCGCTTCCAGAGGGTCCGACAATTGCAGTAACGCCGGACTCGACGGTCTTAAAAGAAATATCCTTGAGAACAAGCTTCTCCTTATATCCAAAGGAGACATTCTTGAATTCAAATACATTTCCATTCAGTTTAGTCTCTTCGGTGGGGCGAACGAGATCCTTTTCGTTAAGAAAATCGTCAATCTGCTTAAGAGCCTGGAAAACGTTCGAGAAACTTTCTGCATAGCTCATTGTTGCAAGGATTGGGCTCGAAATGCCCATGCTAAGAATAGCGCAAGTCAAGAACGAGGCAAAAGTAATTTCTCCATTCATGAACAGGTATGCGCCCAATGGGAGAGTCACGAGCAACGTGGCAGATACGAGCGAAAGGCCTGCGGCAGAAAACATCCAACAATTTTTCCACCAGTCAAGGGTTGTGTCGCGGTAGTAAGTGCAAGCCCTAGAGAACTTGCTGAAAGAGGATGTTCCCTGATTGAATGCCTTAATTACTTCGATACCATTCACGTATTCTATAATGGCGTCGTTCATGTCGGCATTGGCCTTAAAATAGCGGGAAGACTTTTCCTTGTAGCCAATCATTTGCCCCATGGTTACTATAAAACCGATGGGGATTGTTGCTATGGCACCGAGTGCCATTCTCCAGTCAATTACAAAGAGTATGACAACGATAACGATGGGCGTAAATGTATTTGCCGCCATTTCCGGAACCATGTGCGCAAGAGGCTTTTCGATTTTTTGGACGGTTTCGATTACAAGCATCTTGTAACTGCCTGAAGCCTTGTCAAGCATGATGCCCATGGGAATGCGTTCCATCTTGTGGGTAAGTCTAATGCGGATATTCTTGAGTATTTCAAAGGTTGCTACATGGGAAATTATGGTAGAAATAGTGGAGAGAAGAATCTTTACTATGTATCCACCAATTCCAACAAGTCCCCAGATCAATATAAAATTAGCGGTAACAGAATGATTGTAAAAACCGTTCAGTAGTTGCGCAGTTGAATAGTAGGGGATGGTCCCCGCGAGAACTCCAACCACTGCGATGATTAAGGATGCTATTAGATTTGACTTTTTTTCTGCGGCAAAGTCGAATAGTATAGATAAGCTATTTTGTTTTTTCATATTAGCCTTCAAATATTTATTAGTCAAGGCTAATTTAAAAAAGAAGGTTTGTTTATTAAAGATTGAAAGGGGCAATTTTGCCCAAGTGGTTTATAGAATGTCTAATTGGAGCTAAAATTTTCATTAAAAAAAATCGGCTCTTCATCAACATGTGTGGGTGGCTTCGCCACCCTTTTTTGTTGACATTCGC
>NZ_MWQG01000080.1:0-4146 GCF_002210365.1 Fibrobacter sp. UWH1 | reverse complement strand
TTTTTTGCATCCTTCAGATTCCGCTCGGATTATGCATTTGCAAATAGAATTCGGGAATGATTACGAGTTCGATGATGGTGTTTTGTGGTATTTGGCGCAAGATGCTGATAAAAGGGATGAAAAATATAAACCATCCATTGCAAAATTAGGTGAGGGAGATGTTGATACTCTTATTGGTCGTACACAACTTTTGAATTCTTATGATATGATTACCACTTATGATAAGCCTATGTTCCGTTTGACGTATTCTTACGGCATGCCGAGTGTAGGAAATGGCCGCCGTATGCGCACCGATTATCTTTTCCAGAAAAAGTATCATATCAACAAGTCTACGTTGAACGATATTATTGTGAAACAGGCGACAAATGTAGTCAAAACAATAATGATTGATAGTGCTAAAATTGATACTATTATTGCATCAAAAATTTCTGACAATCTTTCGGAAGTTCTTACGGGAATAACTGATAATTTGCTTTCTACACCGAATTTTGATGAAATGTGGCAATTTGAGAATCAGAATTTTGAAGAACATTCTAGCATTTTGAAAGGAATTGATGGACTGTCGGATAAAGTAAGAAAACTTGTTCAAAATAATATGAATGGATGGGTGAAAAAAGGCGTTGGAGCGGGAGTAGGCTGGGCTAGCCAGCAAGTTCTTGGTTTCCTTTTTGAGAAAATAGATTTGGGTGAGAAAATAGATGATCTTCCGCAATGGCTTGTTGATTTTATTGCTGTCATGGAAAATTTCCTTCCTCCAACGCTTCAAGACGACATTGTTTCAACTTTTGCCTCTTCCTATTCTCCTAAATATGACGGCATGAAACTTGCTAGTGATAATTGTGCTTCAGGCCTTTCTTTGATGAATCCGCTGACCTATGGTAATGTAACAAATCTTGTTGGAAAAGATTACACAGAAGATTGTACCTATAGTGGCCAAAAGAAATTGGCTCAGGGATTGATTCAGTATTCAATAAATTTCTTTGATCAAGGAACTTATGATATTCCGACAAATAGTTCGTATGGCGGTAGTGTGACTTTGTTCTCAAATTCGGATATTTTGCGAAGAGGTTTTCCATTACATGTAAATTCTAATATGGATTCGTATTACGCTAGTTATAAGTCTGGCCTTGTGGAAATAGGTGCCGTATCTTCTAATCGGGAGTTGGTTGATGAAATTCTTGATGTTACATGTATGGGGGTTAAATTGATTCCTGCCTATGGTGTTGCTTTAGAAAAAGCATGTCAAGTGGCTCGAATGGGGACAAATATGGCTTTTATGGCCGATATTGCGGCTGAATCCGCGAAACTAAATGATAGACATAGTGCATTGAGAGCGTCAGATGTAATGGCTTTAAAGGCTTCTCTTGTTAAGAATTCCGGCGGTATTACTGGTATGGATTCAATGCTTTATGAAAATCCATATATAAGTTTGCAATCGGTGGTGGATTCCTCAGTTGATGGAACGCGTATGTTGCCAATGATGTTTTATGTAACATCGGATAGTGGACCGGCTGTTCCTGAAATTTCAAATTACGTACAATTGAAGTCTGTGCTTGCTGGCAGGTTAGGCGTGGTTGAAGATAGCCTTGAACCTTCAAAAATCTATCCTTACGAGGAGGAAATAGACTCTTATAAGGATAACGGACTTAAGACTTTAAATGATTATCGTTCGTTATCTATCAAATATTTAAGTTACGAAAATGCAGGAAATGACAAATTTGTTAGGAGAATCTCTTACAAGAATCTTCCTGCCATTACGGTTACTGATGAATTGCAAGAATATCGTTTCCAGATCGATGATTTGCGTCCAGATTTAATTAAGGAAATAAAAATAGATTTCAATACTGATGTTCAGTTCTATTTTACTCGTTCTACAACTGGAGTATGGAGAATAGAAATTGCAAGAGCTGGAGGTACACAGAAAACTGTAACTTCTACATATAGACCGGTAGTGGATGCAAATGGACTATTTGTTTTCCGTCCGAAGGACATTGTTGAAAAATTCAATGAAGGTAAATCGGTTGCTGAAACAATTGCCTTTAACAAGGTTCAGCAAGAAGGTCCCAATACGGTTACAATCTCATTGACCAATAATTTGGGTTTAAATGGATATTCGCAGTTCTCGTTCTATTACCAATCTACTTTACCTTATCTTCGAGAGGGTTTCCCGAAGGATCTTCAGGTTGTTTCTAATTTGAACGAGGTTTTCTTTAATGCTAGTAATCTTGGTGATCCTTATGATTTCACAGATGGTACTTTGTCTTTGTTGAAAGCTACGGCTAGTGGCTATCAAGAAGTTGTGTCAAATTTAAAGTCTACCGTACAACCGACGCGGAATTCATTAAAAAGTGTGTATAAGGATTCGCTAGGAAATGATAAGGAGGAATGGGAGCAAAAGTGGAGAATTTCCAATAATCTCGGTGATGATTTCTTGACAAAAAACAGCCTGGAAGATGGTGAGTATGTTCTTCTTTGGAAATTGAAAACTAAAAGTCGCAATTCTTCGCAAGAAAATGATTATGCTATGCGGGTTAGAGTTTGTGTGGATACGAAGGCTCCGAATATATCTCTTGTACTTTTCAAATCTCATTTGACGGGGACTGATCGTGATGGCGTATGGGCTGAAGTTGACAATAGCGCTGATACATCAGCATTGCGTGCTATTCGTGGATTTGTTGTGTCTGAAAGTAGGGATACGATATTCCTGTTCCATAATTATGGAATAGGCTCAACTATGTACGATTTCAATTGGAATGGCAGAGGTGATTCTTTGCCTCAAGGAAAGGCTACAATCTATGTGCAAGCTGTAGATTTTGCGGTGCCAAGTTATGATATGGTTGCTGTTTTAGATAGCTTTGTTGTTGGGGATTCTGTTGCTTTGCGAAATTCCTGGAAAAAAATTCTGAATACTGATGGATCGTTCAAGGCTCATATAAATGATACAACCGTAAGTAGTGAAATTTACATTGATAAGAAAAAGCCGGAATTGGATACGACCTCGGTTGTTGTCGGTAGTGTTGCCGATACGACATTCTTTGCGATGTTCGGGGTTCCGGTATGGTCTCGTACGCAAGGGAGCGTCCCGGTATACAATGATGCAGAGTTGGTGAAACTTACTTTCTCTTTGAAGAATGTTGACGCAAATATGCAAAATGATTCTGTTCGTGTTCAGATATTCTTTAATGATGTTGGACATTCTATTTCTAGAAGTTTCGTGAGAGATTGTGATTTTAAGAGTACTTCTACGTTTGAGTTTATAGAGCCGTTGGCGCAACAGTTGCCTGATGGCAATTATACTGTGTCCGTTATGATGGCTGACGCTGCTGGCAATAAAACGGAAGTCATAGAATTGCCGAAAAAAATCAGAATTGACCGTACTGCACCTTCTGTAAATCAGGTTGTGACTGGGGAACCTGTTTATGCGTCTACAGCTGATGTGGATTCTGCCAATGTATATGTGTCTCAACATTCTGATGTTGCAGAAAATCGTTCAACAATAACTTGTTATCAGCGACTTTCTGATGGAAGTACTTCCAGCGAATGGACGAGTATAGGCTCCGTAGCTGTTGTTGATACTGATATTGTTAGAATTCCGTATTCCATGAAAAATTCCGGGATGGTTTTTGGAGATGGTCAGTACGCGGCGCAGGTGGGGTGTTTTGATGAAGCAGGAAACTTCGGCATGAACAGTGATGCGTTCAGTGTAGGCCATCGTTATCCGACTATTGTTTATCCTTCGTCGGGGACAGCTCCTATTACGGGTAATGTGGTTCAAATAAAAGGTATTGCTCCGGATCCTGTTGTTCCGAATGGAAATGTTCAGACAGCGGAATATAAAGTAGAATGGAAAAATACTGACAGTTCTTCATCGGAATGGCATTCAGATGGAATTGTGTCCATGAATAAACTAGTGAGTTCCCTGGCAACGACATTGGCTGTGTGGAATTTGGATACGTTGCCTCGAGGTAATTACGAAATTAAGTTGTCTGTTCGTGGATGCAGGGATTCTTCTGATAGTAAGTGCTCTTGGATAAGTTCTACGGTCCCAGTGACATTGGATTCCAATGTCACTACTCAGGGAAATAATCCAAGGCGATTTCTAATCGCTAACGCATAATGTTGAACTTTTTCAAAAGATACTCATTT
>NZ_MWQG01000008.1:0-123596 GCF_002210365.1 Fibrobacter sp. UWH1 | reverse complement strand
GGATTTTTTTTTGTTTTCAGCCTAGATCGGATTTACTTGACGATGAGAATCCGCGTATCGAATAATCTACAAAAATTTTCAAATAAAATTAAAGCCAGTAACTGACGCCACCAAAACCAGACCAATAACGTTTATCAAAGTTTTCTCCATGAACGCCAACCGAGCCCAGTCTTACTCTCCAATGATCATTTAAGCGGTAGCTAGCCGAAGCATATAGGGTGTAGACTCTAGGCGAAAAAGGCACGTCTTCAAGTTCCATATCCCCTTCATAGGTGCTTGCAGAAATTTCAAGGCCAAAGTCTCCCAGATAAGCGCCAGCATAGCCACCATATATAACGGAGGTTCCGTTGTTGGAATGATGGCTATATTCCTTAACCTCGTTAAAGACTAGCATAGAGGTGACAGTCATATCCCCTTCACAGTCGTAGTCGCGATGGTTCATCCACACACCGCCAGAAAACCCGATTTCAAAATGGCTTGTATTCAACCCGAGAGACGCAAACGTATATAAGCCATTGTTGATGCCAACTCCCGTATTGACCATGAATATGTTTTTCTTGAGTGCCAATTCTGCAGCAGCATTTACGATTCCATATTCAAGACTGTATGCAAAATCAACACTACGGCCATTGTGGTAAACATCATCCACCTCCATTTTCTTTGAAGGTCCCGCATTCAAGCCACCAGAAAGACGGACTTGATAGTCAGACGTCATGTGTTCACCTGCACCACGCATTTCAGGAGCAGGATTTACTTCCATCCGTATCTTGGAAATTCTAGGATCGCCTTCCGTGACGCAGCCATTCAATAAGAAAGCGGAAGCAATAAGAATCAAACTAATTATGCGAAAATTCATGCAACCTCACTAACCTTACGAGATCAAAATAACAAAGCCTCTAGCGGGATACCATTTGCTCAAGGCACTGGGAAAAGGATTTCTCTTCATCTATGATGTACGCCATAGAAACAAGGCCATTATCGTCAAGATAAACCATATTTTCCACACTGCACTGTTCTTGAGAAATCTGTTCAATTTGAGCCTTTCTCCCGGAGCAAACCATATCGCCAAACTTTACGGTCACAGAAACATCCTGCCACAGCATATGGGCATGATTCAAGGTAATTTCATAAGTCTTTCCATTGATCGTAACAGTTTCGCTGGTATTTGTGTGGTTTACAATGGTAACGCCGTTTTCCAGTTCATCTTCCGGTTCATAGAATTCTTCTTCAAAAGTCAATGATCCCGAACCACTTGCAAGAAGGCTGTGGAGGCGTGCGAAGAATTCCGAATTCATGTAGTCGTAATCCGGATTCATATCGTAGGCGAAGGTTATTTTTTCCTTTTCAAACTTGACATAAACATTCACATACGAATCACCCACCATTTTCCAAACGCCATCGAGCTGTCCAGAAGTACCGCCAATCAATACATCTGTAGAACCAAGGATATCATGGATAAAGAGCGTATCTCCACTAAAATTGTACTGTGCCGTGTCCTGACGGTTGCTATACCAACCATCAACCCACTTCACTCCCTCACCTTCTTTGAGACAACGACCTTCCAAGCCAAAATCCCAAACTAGAGTTCCAGCATTTGTTCCAGAGGATTCTGCACTATAGTAAACCGGCATAAAATCATGGGCTGCGCTAAATTCCTTCGCAAACTTTGAGGAGGAACTTTCTGTCGTAGCGGATTCACCAGCGGCGATCAGCTGATTCACGCATTCCCCAAATTCCTTTTCATTTCCCCAAGAGTAACGAGTCATGACATCAGGAGTTGCATCCGAATAATGCAAGCCATCCGCATTTTCCGCCTTGCATACTGCAGGAGTTACATTCAAGGTGCTAAAATATTCCAGGTGACATTTTGCAGCGCCATTAGAAAGAGTCAGCGATAAATAATCATCGAAGGAATGAACCGAATCGATTTTCACTTCATAGGTAACATTCTTATAGGTAAATGTTTCGCTTCTATGATCCTGCTTAAGAATCGCCACTCCGTAGCGACCAGGATCAACGGCGCGTTCATCGTAAATGAGATCCGCATAAATATCCATACTGGAATCTTCAAGACCTTCAAAGAACATCCACATAAAGAGGGATTGCATATAGTTGAAGTTCTCTTTTTCCAGCACACGGATTTCAATGGAACCTTCGCCAAAATTCCAGTACACGGTATAGGCAGAACGACTTAATTGCAGCCAGATTCCCTGAAGCTTTCCAAGCTCGCCGCCAACGAATTTAAGAACCGTCACATTGCCATAATAATCTGGTTCTTCATTCAAGGCGGTAAGAGTCAAAGTGTCGCCTGCAAAGCTATAGCGGAACAGGCCCCCAGCAAATTGAGTTACACGGTTCAGGTCGTCGACCCACTGGTAAGTTTCGCCCTGCTTGACACAGCCCGATTCCTGAACAAGACTGATGGAAATTACACCTGTTTTTGTGGTTTCGGAACTTTCCTTCACTTCGTAGGAACCCTGCGCATAAGTACGGGCCATGGCAAACTCCTTCTGCAGATTTACGCCGGAATCGTCTGTGGACCCTGCCATGGGAGGGTCTGACGTGAAGCCGGAACAGCCGCAAAGAATGAGGATTGCTACAAAAACAAAGCTACAAAGCAAATGGTTACTTCTCATTTTTATCCTCCAATTTCCGAGTCAGGGGAAACATTTGTAAATTGATTCGATAAACCCGATCGTAGTTCTTGACTTCCGACACGATGGATTCAATTTTCTTGCGGAATTCCGCCATTTCCTTTGCCACCCGCTCATAAGCGGTGCGGTCAAGCCCCATAGTTATTCCCGACAAGTTACGCTCCGATCCGTCGAACTCATCCAGGGCATCAGCGGCCAAACGGGCGAACTGCTTTTGCATGGAGCGCACAGCCACATTGATGGCTGCCTTGTGATCCGCATTGTCAGCAGGATTGATACCTACGTCCGTCTGAACGTACGACACCTCCCCCGCACTTTCAATCTTTTTCAGCAGTCCCATCTGGACCATTTGATCCAAAGAATAACGTACATCGGCAGCAGGCACAGAGGGGCATAGCATGCGGGCCATTTCAAGGGGCCTTGCCCCCGGCATAATGGGAGCAAGTTCACGCAACGTAGGGTTAATCCAGCTGGAAAAATAAGCGTATGCCTCACCGCCTAAAACACGGACCTTGTTGGCATCTGCCAGGCGGCACATTTCACCATAGGCCGCTTGTTTTTCTTCGTTTGTCTGGGCGTCGCAAAATTCCACCATGCGGCAGAAATATTCCGCCTGGTATCCGGTTAGCCCCATGGCTTTGGCAACACTTTCCGCACCAGATTTGCGAAGTCGTGTTTTACCGTCACACACCAGTTTCAAATATCCCGACGAAGCAAAACCGGAGAGCTTGGAAAATTCACGCCACGTAAAAGCGGAAGTTCTCTTACGCTCTTCGTAGAACTCCCGCATATAGCTGCGATAATCAAGATATTCAACAATAGGTTTCATCTAGAACCAATAACCTATTCCCAACTGTATTTTCAACAACTTATAGTAGGAGCCAATTGCCGTTGAGGCCTCTTTGCAATAACTCTCCACATTTCCATCAACGTCAACACTACCCCATCCATATCCATATTTGTATCTGACTTTATCAGCGTCCACAAGATCCGTCAGCTGATAGCTAGCTCTCAAATCCACGAACAAACCAAAATCAAAAACGTGTCCCACGGCAGCTGCCAGGCTCACTCCATAATTGCGGCCATGATCCAGCGCTTGTTCCTTGAATTCAGTGGTATAATAGTCATATGTTTTCGCAACCATAAAATCAAGGACAACACCACCTTCCACAAATAAAATTCCAGGAATTCGCCATTGTGCAAAAATAGGGATTTCAATGAAGTACTGCTGCAGCATTTCATAGCCGTCATAACCACAATCTGCATGACACATCTCACCCAAAACTTCACCAGTTTCCGAATCAAGAGGAGCAACCATTTCACCGCAGTCAACACTGGTATAGACAGAGTAATTGCGGTAATCCAAGCCAATACCGGAATGCAAATAAAAATGATCCGTCAAACCGTATGCAAAATCGAAAGACAATGTTCCATAAACACCTCCATTGGACGGATAAATATCCGGAACAGCATCCGTCTTTGTCCACATCAGGCCCATTCCGAAGCGTGCTCCAAGATCCAGTTTTTCAGAGAGCGTTGCAGCCATGGCGTTCAGAGACAGCATTATCACCAATACGGCTACCAGTTTTCGCATAAAAAGACCTCCTAAGTCCCCTATAACTTTTGTTTTTTGCAAACAAGTTCCTCCCTGCCCGCATCAAAAATATAGGTAGTTCAAGAATCCGCAACAACACCATCAAGAAACAAATTTTTGTTAATTTCATAGAATTTTAAGCATTTTTACAAAATTTTATCATTTTCAGAAAAATCTATGAAACAATTTGTTTCTTAGAGAAACAAAAAGACACCGCAATTGCGACGTCCTAAACTGAAACAGCTGATGCTGACCTGCGCCAACACGACTGTTCAACAAACACAAGCATGACAGCAGGAAACTACTTTTCGTAACCTACGGCGTGGTTCAGCATGGGAATCTGCTTTTCGTTTAGGCCCAGAAGTTTCTGGAGGCCCGTCTTGTCCATGGAGGCGCGGACGCGGGTGTCAATCTTTGCGCCAGCGCAATAGATGCTAATGTTTTCAGAAACGATGCCTGCATCCATGGCGCCGGTCATCTTCTGGCTTTCGGCATCACCGCGAGTAAACTTGGAAACGTCACTGACCAGAAGAATAATCACCGGAGTCTTCATACGTTCGGTGAAGAGGGCGCGGTTGTCACCTTCCACCACAAGGTTCATAGCATGGGCCTTCGGGTCATACTTGTAAGCAGCCTGGGTGGTGAAAACATAAAGATCCACATCCTGCTTGTTCAGCGCAGAAGGTGCTGTGCGGTGACCCGTTTCAGGACGGTTAATGCCGTTGGCTGCCCACAGGATATTTCCGATTTCCTTATAGGAAACAACCTTCTCGGTGAAGCCCTGTGCAGACTTGCGATTCTGCAAGGCGTCCATGACATCAGTCTTCAATGCCTTGGGCGGAGCGTCAAACTTGATGGTCTTTGCAAGTTCCGGCTTTGCGGTGGCGAAGGCGAAAGTGCAGCAAGCCAATGCGAGGGCGAGAAATGTTTTCAATTTCATGTTTACTCCTATTTAATCATTCACAAGGTAGTAAAAATTTTAGCTCCAATAGGGGACTCCATATTTGTCAAGGAATCAAAGTAAAACTTTGCTGCATTTCTCAAACTCCAACAACTTGTTGGAGTTTTGCAAGATACCATATCCAAATTTTTATATATTGAGAGACATGAGTGAAAACACCCAGATTATCTATATGCAGACAAGGCTCGTTCGACTTATGTCCGAAGAAACGGGAGCGTCTATTGCTGCAGTAGCAACCCAGTTCAAGGAACAGGGAGTTTTTCACTATATCAAGCGAATGTGGGACTTGTTCCATATTGAAGGCGACCAGGCGGTTCTTGAAGACATAAGGCAATACCTCAAGTCAAAGGGCGTGTAAAATGCTTGATTTGAATCAGCGAACCATTCTGTACCACGGAAGTTTTTGCGAAGTATCTTCACCTGACTTGTCTAAGTGCGCCAAGTATAAGGATTTCGGTCAAGGTTTCTACCTTACAACAGACAAGGAACAAGCTAAATCCTTTGCAAAGATTTCTACAAGAAAAGCGCAGGAATCTGGAGTAATTCCAACCCAGCAGAATTTTGGAGTTGTGTCTTCCTTTGAATACATACCGGCCAATCTCCGAACCCAAATCTTTTCAACGGCCGATGCCGACTGGCTACATTGCATTGTCGCTCATCGAAAAAAGGGGCTTTTCAATTCCCTTGTTCAGGATTTTGAAAAATACGATATCGTTGGTGGCAAGATTGCAAACGACGCAACAAACATCACAATAACCACCTACATGACAGGGACATTTGGAGAAGTCGGTTCTCAACAGGCAGATGAAATATGCATACGCCTGTTACTCCCCGAACGATTAAAGGACCAGTACTGCTTTAGAACAACAGTCGCATTACAGCAACTTGCATTTATCAAAAGCGAGCGTATATGGCTGTAACAAAAGAACAAATTCAGGCAGCAATGGAACTTTTGACGACTATGGTTGTCGAGTCCATTTCCAAGGAAGACCATCTTGATGCAGCCGACGTTTTACCCGATTTTTTGAATTCCAAAACCGGGAAAATGCTCTTTGATGAAAGTCTCAAGCTATGGTGCGAAGGCCCCTCGCACATCGAGGAACTGTATAGAGCCGAGCTACAGAAAGCTCACGACTAAAGGCCGTTGGATAGACGGTTCATGAAGAAAATGACACGGGCACCACTCCAAACTATAATCCTTCTATTAGCAGTCTTTGTTATTGGGTGTGCGTCAACATCCCCTAATTCTAAGAATGGCCCAAATCATCAGTACGAAAAATCAACAGACACTGTCCATGTTTCCAAAATCAATGCCGTTGAAAAATACCCTTTCCCACAAGACTTTGATAGCGATGCCTATAAATACAGAACGGGTATTCCCCACAAACAAATCGTTAATTTTATTGAAAACGACGAAAACGATTCTCTACGGCAGAACGAAACAGAAAGGTACGTTACAAATCTTACATCCTTAATAGATTCCGTTGCAAAAAATGATTTTGAAAAAGTCAAAATGATTTATGACGCATTGGCGCTGCTACTTGATTTCAAGCGCCTTTAATGTCAATACATCGAAATCAAACCATCAACTAACCAAGAAAATCAGTCGCGACGAATTTAAAAATAGACCTCTCCTAGATCCCATTTTTTTCGACTTATTTGAATCTCCCAACAAACTGCAGGCGACCAACAATATTGATAGTTCATATCAGCTAGACCTTATTCAAAAACGGGATGCAAAATTTATATTGAATGTTTACGATTTACAGACCAACCAACCTGTACAAAACAGAGCTCTATTGACACACAATCGTGAAAAATTACAAATAGAATTCCAGGCACCTTACGCAGGAATCTTTCAAGCTTTTTTAATGCATAACGTTAAAGATAACGCTTATAGCAGCATAGCATCTTTTTCGATTAGCGCAAATAAGGCTAGTAATATCCAGCACCCAACTTATTTTCACTCATCAGCAAAGGACATCAAGATAGAGTCACCACTAGTTCAGTTACATGCAGATTCAACATACGAATTTAAAATAAAAGTTTCAAATAAAAAATATGCTCTTCTTTTTTGCAACGGAAAGAAAAATCGTCTCAAAAATCAGGGCAACGGATTCTTTTCAAAAAAAATAAAGATTCCCAGCAATGCAATTGAAGTACTTATAGAAGTCTCTGACACGGAACATGGGCGATATGAAGCAATTGCCAAATATCCTGTAACAAACAATGCAAATTTTTAGCATGCATTCCCATTTTCAGGATCCTATTTAAGCAATTTACGGACACTTTCCAAGCGGTTCAATGCCTCAATCAAGGTTTCGTCCTTCTTGGCGAAATGGAATCGCACCAGATGGTTCACAGGTTCCCTAAAGAAACTACTGCCAGGCACTGCGGCGACACCAACTTTCTTTGCCAAATCCATGCAGAAAAGTTCATCGGGGCGAACGGAACCCGAGCCCGTCATGCCGATTCCTAGGCCCGCGGCGGAACCGCTTGCTACGAGGCTCGCCAGCTTGCGATCGTAACCGAATTCAGAAATATCCACCATCACGAAGTAGGTGCCCTGAGGTTCTGTAAACTTGAATCCCAGATTGCGGAGGCCGTCAGTAAACAGTTCCTTCATGTGAGTGTAATGGGCCTGCAGTCCGGTATAATATTCGTCGCCAAAATTCATGGCGGTGACGCTCACTTCTTGCAACGGCGAAGAAGCCCCCACCACAGTAAAGTCGTGAACCTTCTTGATGCGTTCCATGATGGGCTCGGGCGCAAGAATGTAACCCAGGCGCCAACCTGTAATGGAATAAGTCTTGGAAAGGCTGGAACATTCGATGGTACGCTCACGCATGCCAGGCAACGTAGCCATGTGGGTATGAACGTGAGGCGCAAAAATAATGTGCTCGTACACCTCATCCGTAATCACATACAAATCATACTTGATGGCAAGATCCGCAATAATCTGCAGTTCCGCACGAGTAAAAACCTTACCGCTAGGATTCGAAGGATTGCAAAGCACCAGAGCCTTTACGCCCGGCTGCTTCATGGCATCTTCAAGGACGTTGGCGTCGAAGGTAAAATCGTCAGGATTCAGCGGCACATAAATAGGAGTAGCGCCGCTCAAAATCGTATCCGCCGTATAGTTCTCGTAGAACGGAGAGAAGATCACCACCTTGTCGCCGGGATTGCAAACCGACATCATGGTGATCATCATGGCTTCGGTACTGCCGCAAGTAATGACGCATTCCTTTTCGGGGTCAAAGCGCATGCCGCTGAAATGTTCCTGCTTATTGCAAACCGCCTCACGGAAATTCTTGGCACCGATGGTCAGCGCATACTGATGAGGACCGGACTTGGCCACTTCCGCCATGCGGTTCTGCAATTCCACCGGCGGGTCAAAATCCGGAAAACCCTGAGACAAATTGACGGCACCGCAAGAATAGGCAATGCGGGTCATGTAACGGATAACAGATTCAGTAAAATGGCTAGTGCGATCGCTTAAAGGTTTCATAAAAAACGTTCTTTTTTACAAATTCATTTTTCAAGTTTGCGGAAACGATCTGCTTTAAATATGGGTTTAAGCAATTCAGATCCGCATACTATAAAAAAATAGAAATATGGAAGTCACAAAAGGAACTGCAAACTTACAGGTAGTAATTCGCCTCGCCCACAGCCAAGTCGCTTCCCTTGATTTGCAAGGTATCGGGCACACCAGTGCGATACTCGATAATCAACTTGACCATATCATCACTCCGCAAAATTCCCTGAGGGACCGTCCAGAAGTTTTCCGCCTCGATGGCGTACTTCAAAGCTACAGGTTCCGCATCCGTCACCGCAGAAATTTGCGTCACGGCATCCTTCGGGTTACGAACCTGCACAATGCTCCAGTAAGGGCCAGCCCCTTCCTTCACCCAGACGCTGGTGGAATCGCCCCACACGCCTTCAACGCCTTCGCAGGATACGAATTCCCATTCGCCGTAATAGCGGCCCACCGTAATGCCCATGATGTCGCTGGCAGGTGCGCCACCCAAATCCACACCGCAACTTTCGTCGGGGCAGCGGTCCGTAATGCGCACCGTAACGCGCTTCCAGCCATCAGGAGTTTTCGCCTTTACGCGAACGCAGCCACCGCAGGCAAGGCCCCCATTCCAGGGCCCTTTATCGTCACCGCTAGAAACGTTCACATGGATGGCGGCATAATACTGGATGTTGGTCTGGCCGTAATTGCAGGCGCCACCCAGACTGGTTTCTTTCTCAGTTATGCTTCCGTAAGTCGTAATGGAGCCGGTACCGCCGCGTTCATTCAGCACCGGGTCCTGAGCCGTATAGTTGTCGCACTTTTCGCAGGCACCGTCAGCGTCGTCAAAATACCATTCGTCAGAAGCGTTAGACGCAACCGTCTGGGACGCAGAACTTTCGGGAGAAGAATCTGTAGAATGCTCTGCGGAACTGCTCTGCAAGATTCCGCCCGCGCTAGAAGTTACGCCAGAATTTGACGACACCGCGGAGCTTATCGGAGCTTCGCCACCAGACGACCCCGCCTGCGCCATACCGCCACTGGATTCCTGCGATCCGTCGGACGAACTTACTCCAGACGATTCGGATACGGCAGCGGAACTATCAACTGGTCCCGCATCCGACGGACTTGAAGAATCATCACCACAGGAAAACATCAAGGCTCCCGCAAACAACAAACTTAAAACGTTTTTTCTTTCCCAATAACTCATATACATGAATATAAAAAGCCCCGCGCATTTTTTTCCGCGCAGAGCTTAATTTTTTTCGTTTACCTGCTGGTCATTGCGACGCTCGCCTTTCCAGTCATTGCGCTCTGCGAGCGCAGGACTTGCGGCTCACTCAAGAACAAGCAAGCTTGTTCTTGGTTTCGCCTTACCAGTCCTTGGCAGGTCTTGCCTGGCCGCGGAGGGGTTTCCAAGGTTTACGTTCACCATTCTGTTCGTCAAAATCCTTCAAAAGCTGGCTGGCTTCTTCAGGGCTCATCTGACCTGCAGGAACCCCCTGCGGTTCCTCGGGCTGCTGGGGCTGTTCGCCCTGGCTATCGCTGGACTGTTCCTCAGGCTGCTGCGGTTGTTCGCCGGAGCCGCCTTCGCTATCAGAACTCTGACCCTGACTATCGCTAGACTGATCACCATTATTCTGATCTTGATTCTGGTCCTGCTGATCCTTGTCCTGATCCTGGTTTTGATCTTGGTTCTGGTCCTTATTCTGGTCTTGATTTTGATCCTGATTGTTCTGATCATTCTGATCGTTCTTAGGATCGTTTTTCTTATTCTCGTTCTTCTGCTCGTCCTTGGCTTCCTGAATGCGATCCAGGAGCATCTGCAGCTTCTGATCATTGGGATAATACTGCAAACCTTCATTACAGGTAATTTCCGCAGAAGGCAAGCGATTCTCAATGTACTGGAAAGCGGCATCGCTATAATAAGCACTTGCAGACTTGGGAGCGGCAAATGCAGCAGCGGCACACAACAAGACGCAAACCGTCATGCGTACCGGGTTCTTCACTACGTTCAGAATGACGTCCTGGAACATTAGATCACCTCCAAGTCGTTATCGGTGTTGCTGGCATCGATTTTTGCCTTGGGCTTGCGACCGGCCTTGATTTCAATGACATCGTCAACACGCTGCACATAGGCATTCAGCTGACCAGCCGTTTCATCTTCGGCGATAATGTTTTCCAGAATCTGCTTGGCTTCTTCGTACTTGCCATCCTTACTCAGCTGGAGGGCTCGTGCCAGGGCTTCCTTGGCCTTTTCACTTAAAGGAGGCTGCTTCTGGTCATTGTCCTGGTTCTGATCCTGATTCTGTTTCTGCTTATCCAGTTCCTCTTTCAGTTTGCGCTGGACAATTTCAACATTCTTCTTGGCATTTTCAAAATTGTTGTCCAGGTCGATCGCCTTTTTAAGGTATGCCACGGACTCACGCCAAGCGGCAATACGTTCGCTGGGCTCAGCGGCCTTTTCACCAACGCGGAAATGGGTATTGGCCAAATTGTAGGCCGCCTTCGCCGCCATCTTCTTATCGGGCATGCGTACCGCACTTTCCAATTCCTTCTTGGCCTCTTCATAATTTCCAAGGCGGTACTGGCAAGTTCCGATGTTGTAGAACAGCAAAGGATTTGCCGGCTCCGATTCACGGGCCTTCATGTACTTTTCAAGGGCTGCGGCATAATCGCCTGCGGCAAACAACTTATTGCCATCATTAATGGGGCGCGCAAAGCCCATCACCGACAGCAAGACAATCAACAAAATAGACAATCGCATATCAAATTTCCTAATCGACCAGTAATATACAAAAAAACGAGGTCCCAGTACTTTTTGACTACGGACCTCATTTTATCCCTAAAACTACTTCTCTGTATAAACCACAGGGTTTACCCAGTCAGCATGGTCAAAATTCTTGGCGCCCATTTCGTCAGTCACCAGAGATATTCTACGGCCGCCGCGAATATCCAGATCCGCCGATTTTACCTGACGGCCTTCCATACGGCCACTTCTCCAGATTTCACGGTTGTCCAGTAAGACGATAAAGTCTACGACACCATTGCCCGACTCATCATCCACGCCGCAAGTCACCGTAAATCGGGTCGCATTCTTCGGCAGTTCATAAACGTGCCTTGAAGGAGCATGGGTTCCAATGCCTGCTACGTAAAGTTCGCCATTGACCCGCAGCGGATTTCCATCAATGGATTTTCCAATATGGGTGTTTCCATAACCCTGTTCCTGATGGATCAAGTTCAAATCATACACAAAGACTTCACCCTCCTTCAGGCTGTAAGCGGAACGGGCCATCTGGGCAAAAGTACTTCCCATATCCACGCCATAAACCAACAGCAACAGCACATAGGGAACAAGTCCCGGCAAGGGGATTTTTTTGAACAGCCCACAGAGACGTTCAAACTTTTCAGGAGCAATGTTCTGAGCCAGGAAATAGACCATGGCAAAAATGCCGGCAATGGAAATCCAGAACCAAAGCGCATCGCCACGGGTAGACATCAGCATCGAAATATTCAAGTAAGCGACAGCCGACAAAATTACGGCACCATTGATGTTCGGCTTTCTCTGGCAGGACACCGCCGCAACGCACATGACAGCCGCGGCAAGGCAGTAACGTTCATGCATGCAAGGCAACAACATAAAGAAGGCCAGTGCATTCAGGGCAGCTACCATCATGATGGCGCCCATGTCAAGCCTCCTGAAGAAAGTCACCAGTAGTACCGCGAACGAAACGATTACAAACAAAATCTTTCCCATGAGGCCCGGATTCATAAAAGCCGGAGCCCATTCGAATATGGGCCTGGTATCGGGAGTCATGTTGCCCACGAGGGCCATCCACAAGTTACCCGCATTCATGGCCGCATAAGGGTACTGCCCCACGGAACTCAGATAAGCCTGAGAGAATTCCTTGGCAAAGTTCCCCGCCAGAATAAACGGCAAGAAGATCAGCACAAAAACAGCACCGGCAGCAAACAAGCCCTTCCACATAATCTTGCGGTAGCGGAGAGCCAGGGCTCCGAAAACCGGGAGGAACATAATCATCTGGAACTTGGTCAAAAGACCAAGCATGAACAGAGCCATACCAATCGCAAAAGTATTGGGCCTTGCCGCATACCACAGCGCCCACACGCAAATCGTTACCGGCAAGATATCCACCTGTCCCCACACAGGTCCATCCAGGTAGAACGCAGGATTTATCGCCACCAAAAGCATGACCACAGTCTTTATCTGCGGCGGCCAATCACGACTCCGCAGGCGGAGCCACACGAAATGGGCCAGGGATACATGGGCCAAAATCACAGGTAGCAGGCAGAACTGTTTCAGCTCATAATCCAATTGCAACGAAAGCCCCGTGGCCTTGTAGAAGGCAGCCACCACGCGAAGCCACAAGATATAAAACGGCGGATAGTCGCCCGAAAAATTACCGACGCCCATTTCAAGGTTGCTGATCCAGCTGCGCCAATAGCCCAGGTCAGAACCGAATCCCAGCGCATGGAGCATCACGAAATTCAGGAAAACAATAAGCAAGCCCCAACTGGCAAAAGACTTTCGATCCAAAAAAGAATCAAAGGTAATTCTTCTAAAAGAGTTGATTCTATTCTTTACTTTATTCAATACAAGCTTCATTAAAACTTCCCCAAGAAAATTTTCAAAAGACTAATCAAATCCACATGATCCTTAGAGGCGATCATCTCACGAATGCTGTGCATGCTGAGCATGGGCTCACCGATATCTACAGTGGGAATTCCAAGTGAAGCCGAAATGGTAGGACCAACAGTACTTCCACAGGGCATGTCATTACGGGTGATGAACGTCTGATAAGGAACGTCTGCCTTTTTACAAAGAAGTTTGAATTGTGCCGAAGAAAGAACGTCACTGGCATAACGCTTCTGGGCATTCGTCTTTAGCACCACACCGCCGCCCAAGACAGGCGCATGGTTTGATTCATGCTTCTGCGGGAAGTTAGGATGTTCTGCATGAGCCATGTCAATGGACAAGGCTAAGGAATCAGCCAACACTTCAGACAGGCTACGGCCAACACCACCATTTTGGGCATAACGGTTCCAGAGGGTTTCAAGAGTTGACTGGAGGAAGTTTCCGCCAGCACCATCACGAGAAACAGAGCCCACTTCCTCGTTGTTCATGAATGCAGCCACCAGGAAGTCATTTTCGGGAACATCCGAATTCAGCATTGCTTCGGCAATGGCGTGGCAACTGCTCAAGTTATCCAGGCGTCCGGAATAGACCCATTCATCATTAAAGCCACCCACACTTGCAGGCTGGGCATCAAAAAACTGGACGTCAAAATCAAGCAGGTGTTCATCACCACCCAGTTCCGCCTGAAGGACATCGGCAAATTTCCGGGAGGCATCTGCGGCGCTAGAACTGGAACTCCATAACGCATCCAGATCCGTCTGGGGGTTCACCTTCAGACCATCCTGATTCACGCCACGGTTCAAGTGGATTGCCAACTGAGGGATACGGAACAACTTGCTTCCGCGAATCAGTCGAGAACCGACTTGGCCATCCTTTTCAAAAGCCAGCAGACCGGCATATCCCAGATCACGATCCAGCCAGCTTGTATAAAGCAGGCCGCCATAAGTTTCAACATGAAGTTTGTTCACTCCCGCACAGTTCTTGTCGGGATTGGGAGATATCCTGAGCGCAGGAAAATCCGTATGGGCCAGGGCGATACGAAACCTGGTGTTAGAATTCACCTTCCTAGGCAAACGGACCACAATAAGGGCCCCATTTCGTTCAAAAACGGAGTCCTTACCAAAACCAGCCTTTTCAAAAGCCTTCTTTAACTCCGATACCGTGTGAAAAGGTGTTACTGCACTATCTAGAAACTCAAAAAAATCCATGATCTCCTCAAATATCGCTTTTAAAAAATAGAAACATAACGGAAAGACCCATCCAAGTGGTAAATAATTATTTATATATTTCCCAATATGGCTTTTAAACCGCTAAAGCGCATCAACTGGATGGAAATTTCCGGCCTCCTGGTCGGAATCTTCTTTACCGTTGCTATCATGATTTTTGGCATTGTGCTTTACGCAAAGCTTTTCTCATCTGGTATGATCGGCGTGGAAGAATACAAACTCCACAGTAGGTTCGAAAAGGCGTTCGGCTTACGCCCCGGAACCCGTGTCCAGATTAGCGGTGTAGACGTGGGCCAGATTTCCGACATGGAAATTGAAGGCGAAGGCGTCAAGATGGAATTCATCATCCGCAAGCAATACCAGAACTGGATTACCGACAGCGCCAAGGTGTTCGCCATCCGTGACCAGAACCTGATTTCGGCCCGTGTTGTTAACATCGACGTGAACCGCGGCAAGGGACGAGTACTGGAGGATGGAGAATTCTTACCTCCGGGCCAGGCGCAGGATATCGAAACCGTTCTTGAAACGGCAAACGAACTTCTGGGACGCGTAAACGTACTTGTCAACGCTGCCGACACCCTACTCTCCATGGCAATGGATACGGGAACTACCGTCGGCGCATTGTTCGGCTCCCGAGGACTTTACGACAACCTGAACCGCCAGCTAGGTCGTCTAGACGATATGACCTACATCGGCAAGAAGGTCTTATTCCAGGCAGCAGGCTTGTTTGACACGATTCAGACAGAAATGCCTCTCCTGTTAGGAAAGGTCAATATCATCGCCGACGACGTATCCGCTATGATGGGTGAACTGAAGCCCATTCCCCAGCGAATCGACGGCTTGATGGGTAGTATCGATGGTATGATGGGCAAGGTCGACAAGACTTTCGAACGTGTAGATGGAGTCCTTACCGAAGTTGGCGTACTGACAAGCGGAATCGGCGACTTTATGGAAGCCACCGAACAGACTTTGCAGAATGCCGACGACCTTATGGCAGGAATCTCCAACATGTGGATAGTCCGCAGATCCATGCCCTCCAAGGATAGCGTGCCCTTCATGGTGGAGACCCTATGGTAAAGAAACTGCCTAAGTTCCGCCTTGCCCGCACAGCAGCCGTCGCCATGGGAATCGCCCTGGCCGCCACTTCTTTCGCAGAAGCCTCCGAATCGGGAATTCTTGCTGCAAGAGCCCAGCGTTCCTTCAGCAACGGAAAGTTCGCCAAGGGTTACGGCCAGCTGGAAAGAGCTCTTCTCGCCAGCCGCAAAGAATCCGACCTATTTTCTGAAGGTCGAGTTCTGATTAACATGGCACGAATCCGCACCATCAGCCTTGACCTAAACCTGGCAGATTCTCTGCTTACCGTTGTCAGGCCCGAAGCCCTGGACGTCAGCACCTTGGTGCAGCTGGTCACCGCAAAGGCCGCCATCGCAAACGCCCGAGGCGACTACCAGAAGGCAAACAAGAACTGCGAATCCATCGTTGCAGACTCGCTAAAGAATGCGCAAGAAACTGCACAGGCCGCTTATTATAGCGAATGCGCCATTGCCCAGGCTGGGGCACGTCAGATGGATGCCGCCAATGAATCCCTCAAGATGGTCGGAAAGCGAACCGACAAGAAGGGCGGGTTCTATGCCTTTACCGCAGCCCGCATCGCAGACATCTCTGGCAACGCCGAAGCAGACTCCCTCTACCGCATCGCCGAAGCCAAGGCAATCCAGGCAAACCTCCCCTTTACCACGGCAACGATTCTGTACTTGCGTTCCCAGCTGAAGTCTACGCCTAAAAAAGAAGCCGAAGACCTGAAGTTGCGTTGCAAGAATGCGTTCGAACTGATCGGCCTCCCCAACAACGCAAAACGTTGTTCTAAATAAAATTTTTCAGAATTTATATAAGCAAGAAAGCCTTCCTTACGGAAGGCTTCTATTTTTTAAAGTCAGCTGTTTTTAGTTCGACGTAGAATCCGGAAAAGCAACGGCAACGGAATCGCTAGGCGGCTCAACACTGTCAGTCTTGACTTCCGGTTCCTCAACCTTCTTCATAGCCAGCAATTCCCTGTACACAAGGCCAGGATGCATCTTACCCTCCACCATGGCATTCATGAGGAACTTCACCCTCTGATAGGTTTCATTCTTCTCGGGATCGCCAACCATACCTTTATATCCAAGAAGTCGAAGAACCTTGGAATAAAAACCTTCCCTGAACTTCTTGAAGCGAGGTTGCATCATGTCATTCAGCACTGATTCCAGGGCCATTTCGGTCTGCATGGTATCCAGCTCAAAACTGCGGTAGATGGTACGGATATGGGGCGGAATAGTGGTATCGGGGCTATCGAAATAACGGCGCATCACGTTTGCGGCCTCGGTCTTGTTCGGATGGGGACCGCGAGCAAGACGCATGGCATAGTAGAGCGAATAGCGCCAGTTTTCAGGATAGACTTTACTGGCCCTGCGAAGCACCACAAAGTCAGAAGTATCCTGAGCATCGACAGGAGTGATACCGCCAACAAAATAGTAGGGGGTATTAAAAAGGCTATCCAACTCCGTGCAAAGATTTGCCACATGACCCAGATAGGCATACTCCTTACCCGTCAGGAAGCTTTCACCCAGTTCGGTAAGACCCTTGATCCAGAAAAGCCCCGCCACAGATGCATCGTGACCGGCAGCCACATAGCGAACAGAAGAGGCCTTGGGCAAGAAGGATTCGTCGAAATTGGTACTGGGAAGAGGCTTTGCCATACGGAAAGCCACCGCCACGAGGGCTACTGCAACAACGATTACCGCAATAAACCTAACAGACCGCATTCGACTACCTCAACCTTGTTCCTAGATCTGGCAAGCTTCAGCCAGACGTTCCAGGGCGTCAACGCATTCGTTAGCGAAGTTTTCGGGCTTTTCGCTACGCTGGTAAGCGAAATTCAGACCACTGGAGCTGTTCAGCACATGGAACTTGCGCTTGCCGCCACCGTTCTTGATTGCGGTAAGTACAGTCTTTGCATCGCCACCCTGACCACCGGGCACACCAGGAATGGAAACGCCAGGAATCAGGAAGGGAATTTCGTGCTGGTGGGCAACACAGTAGGCGGTAATCTTTTCAAGTTCTTCGGGATGAGTTGCGCCGACCACAGCACCGAAGAAGCCCTTGTCGCCGTCCCATTCAAAGATCTTGTCGGCAACAGAGTAGAAGGCTTCGTTCACGTCGCGGGGATCGTCACTACCGATAACAGGCATATCCTGGAAATCGTGAGCGCCCTTGTTGCTGGTACGGAGCAGCACATAAGCACCGTTCTCGGAATTTTCGCGAACAAAGGGATTCACGGAATCGGAACCCATCCACGGGGAAACGGTCACCACGTCAGCCTTGTACACGTCAAAGGCGGCGGTAGCGTAGGCAGCGCTGGACTTACCGATATCACCGCGCTTGGCATCGAGAATCACGGGAATGCCAGCACTCTTGTAATCAGCAATGAGCTGCTGCAAGGTGAGCATGGCCTGCACGCTGACGCATTCGTAGTAAGCGCTATTGGGCTTGACTACAGCGGGCTGCACATTGCGCTTCAGGCAGCATTCCAGAATTTCGGAATAGAAACGCTTGATCTTGTCTTCGGCAGAACCTGCAGAAACACAAGGGTCAATCAGCTTCATCACCGGATCCATGCCCATGCAAACCGGGTTGCCGCACTTGGCGACGCGCTGTTCTAGACGTTCATGAAAGTTCATTATAAACCTCAGCTATTTCCGTTTTACTTCAGTTCGTCCAGGATCTGGGCGGCTTCGTAAGAAAGGATGCCGTGAGCCACAGCAACATTCAGGGATTCCAGATCGCTACTCATGGGGATCTTGACGGTTTCGTCAGCCAGTTCAATGAAGTAGGGATTGGTGCCAGCACCTTCGTTACCCACCAGGAAAGCCATCTTGCGGAGCTTATGCTGGGGAATTTCGCGGAGGGACTGCTTACCGTGAAGATCAGTAGCAATAATGGTGTAACCCTTGCTGCGGAGGAAGTTGATCTGGTCGATCAGGTCAACATCAAATTCGAAAGGCACGCGGAGGAAAGTACCCGAGGAACCACGAACAACCTTGGGGTTGAAGGGGCTAACGGTACCGCGACCGAGAATCATACCATCGGAACCGAAACCGAGGCTGGTACGGAAGAGAGTACCCAAGTTACCCGGATCCTGCACGGCGTCCACGAGAGTGAGGATGCTACGGCTGGATTCATAGGCGGGCTTCTTGCTGGCAATGCGGGCCACGGCAATCACACCCTGGGGGGTAACGGTAGAAGACAGACGCTTCATCTGGTCTTCAGTCAAGATGTTAATCTTGATTTCAGCTTCATTAATGGTTTCGATCAAACCTTCGTCAGCGAAACCTTCGACAGCATAAACGCCAACCACCAATTCACGATGATGGGAAACCAGTTCCTGCACAACGTGAACACCTTCACCAATGAAACGGCCTTCGCGTTCGCGGCCCTTTTCGGTGGTGAGAGCCAGGAGCTTCTTGAACCAAGGCGGGTTGAAGTTTACATCTTCGCTAACTTCAGCCTGGGCTACGCGTGCTTCCAGTGCGGCTTCGTCCAGAACTTCTTCCACAGCTTCTACAGGCTGTTCTTCAGGACGCTGACGGTAAATGGGGCGGCTAAATTCACGACGTTCGCCACCATCGCGGTTAAAGGGCTTGCGGTCGCCACGGAAGGGGCGGTCACCGAAAGAACGGGGGCGACGGTCACGATTGAAGGGGCGGTCTTCGCGGTTGAAGGAACGGCCTTCACCTTCTGCGCCTTCATGGTTGAATTCACGACGGTCCTCGTCGCGACGGGGGCGGTCACCAAAGGGACGGTCACCGAAACGGCGTTCGCCGCGGTCACCAAAAGGTTTGCGGTCACCGAACTTGCGATCACCAAAACGGCGTTCGCCACGGTCACCAAACTTTCTGTCGCCAAAAGACTTGCGGTCGCCACGGCCTTCACGGGAGTCACGGCTATCGCCGTCACGACGGGGGTTACGACGGTCAGCAGCTTCGCTGACGCCGAACTTGCGGTTCAATGTGGCCTTTACGGTGCGGTTTTCGTTATTTTCTTCGCTCATAGTTTTTCCATTATTTGTTTGGCGACGGATTCCCCGTCAATATTCAAAAGTTTGTAGAGGGCCGAAATTTCGCCCTGTTCAACGAATTTGTCCGGAAGTCCGAAGCGGAGCAAACGTTTGTCCGTAATTCCGAGATCCATAAGCAGTTCGCCGATAGCAGAACCAAAACCACCAACTAAGGTATTGTCTTCGAGAGTTACAATAGTCTTGTGGCTTTCGAAGAGTGCGCGGTAGCATTCTTCGTCCAAGGGTTTGATGATGCGAGCATCCACGAGAGTCGGGTTGTAACCGTTCTCACGCAAGACACTTGCAGTCTTCTTCAGTTCGTTAGTCATGAAGCCTGCACCCAGGAGCAAGATATCCTTGCCCTGTTCAAGAACCTTGGGCAGTTTCGCATCAAAGTTCTCAGTTGCAGGTTCCAAAGTTTCTGCCAAGGCAGTACCGCGAGGATAGCGGATCGCCACAGGCCCTTCCATGTCGATAGAAGCCTGGATCATATCCCGAAGTTCATTCTCGTTAGACGGAGCCAGGATGGTAATTCCCGGAACCGTACGCAAGAACGACAAGTCAAAAACGCCATGATGGGTAGGACCATCGGCCCCCACCAAACCGGCGCGGTCAAGCACCATCACCACATGCAAATTCTGCAGGGCGATGTCATGCATGATCTGGTCGTAGGCGCGCTGCATAAAGGAGGAGTAGATTGCCACTACAGGCACCACACCATCACAGGCAAGACCAGACGCAAAAGTCAGAGCGTGTTCTTCGGCAATACCCACATCGATAACGCGATCAGGAAGTTCCTTGGCAACGATATCCATGCCGCAGCCCGTGGGCATTGCAGCCGTAATACCGATGACACGGTTATCCTTCTTCGCAATTTCAAGAAGGGTCTTACCAAAGATGCTGGTAAGAGACGGATTGGACTTACCCGGAGCCAGGGGCAGACCACTTTCAGGATCGAAGGGACCGCAACCATGGAACTTGGTGGGGTTAGCTACAGCCGCAGACATACCACGGCCTTTTTCCGTCAGCACATGAACGAGGCAAGGCCCGGGCTGGGACTTGACTCGCTCCAGAATCATAATCAATTCATCGATGTCATGACCATCGATAGGACCAAAGTAGCGGACGCCCAGATCTTCAAAGAACTGACCGGGCTTCACAGCCGTCTTGGCCGCACTTTCCACCTGCAGGAACAGATCGCGGAAACGGGAACCCAGAATACCGGGAAGACGCTTCATCAGGCGGTCCAGGTCCGTACGCATCTTGTTGTAAACCGGATCGGAAATCACACGGTTCAGATACTTGCTAAAGCCGCCGACATTGGGCGCAATGCTCATCTTGTTATCGTTCAAGATGATGGTCATGTTCTGCTTAGAAATGCCAGCATTGTTCAGAGCTTCATAAGCCATACCGCCGGTCATGGAGCCATCACCAATAACAGCCACCACGTTGTTCTTGCGCTTGAAGTGGTTACGGGCAACAGCAAAACCCAGAGCAGCAGAAATGGAAGTGGTTGCATGACCTGCACCATAGCAGTCATACTCACTTTCGTTACGCTTCAGGAAGCCCGAAATACCGCCCTGCTGACGCAAGGTACCGAAGCGATCGATACGGCCAGTCAGAAGCTTGTGAACATAAGCCTGATGACCCACATCCCAGACAATCTTGTCTTCGGGAGCGTTGTACACATAGTGCAGCGCAAGAGTCAGTTCCACTACACCAAGGCTCGAAGCCAAATGGCCGCCATGCTTAGAAACCTGACCAATGATGGTCTCGCGAATCTGGGAGGCCAACTGTTCAAGTTCCTTCACAGAACAATGCTTAATGTCCTGAGGCGACTTAATGCTCTTAAGGTCCATTATTTAACTCGGGTAATGATGAAAGCTGCGACAGAGCGAAGGATCGTGGTATCGTACTTAAGACCGTCCAATGCCTTGATAGACTCGTCATAAAGTTCGCGAGCCCTTTCCCTGGACTTTTCCAGACCAACCAGAGCCGGGTAGGTTGCCTTGCCCTTCTCGATATCGGAACCGGCGTCCTTGCCCAGTTCTTCGGTGGTAGAAACGATGTCCAGGATATCATCGACAATCTGGAAAGCCAGACCGATAGAACGGCCATAGTCGCGAATAATCTTGATTTCGTCTTCGGTTGCGTTTGCCAGACGGGCACCCACTTCCAGAGAAGCTTCCAGGAGAGCGGCAGTCTTGTGGTAATGGATATAGTCCACAGTTGCCAGATCAACAGCCTTACCTTCGGATTCGATGTCGATCATTTCGCCACCGATCATACCATAGGTACCCAGCAGGTGAGCCAGGATTTCGATAGCCTTGGCATTGCCGGTCTTGCCCATCATTTCAAAAGCATGGATGCAGAGGGCATCGCCAGCCATCACGGCGGTAGCTTCGCCAAACTGCTTATGGCTAGTGGGCTTGCCGCGACGGAAGTCGTCGTTATCGACGCAGGGCAGATCGTCGTGAATCAGGGAGAACGTATGGAGCATTTCCAAGGCGCTCATGGCGTAATCCACAGAGTTTCCCTTACCGCCGAACATGTCAAACGCAGCCTTGACCAAGGCCGGGCGCAAACGCTTGCCACCTGCAAACATGGAATAGCGCATAGCCTCATGAAGGCGACAGGGCTGATCCGTCACAGGGGGGAGTAATTCATCAAACTTCTTTTCCGCTTCCTTGGAGACGCGGGAAAGGTAATCCAGGGCAATAGCCGCTTCTTTTTCAAGAGATTCCATATTTACCAAATTTACATAAAAAAAGGCCCCCACAAAAGGGGCCATTCCTTTAAATGAAGCGTTTGAAGCTAGAAAAGCACACCATAAAGTTTAACGTCATCCACATAGACTTCATTCTTCGGACTCAGGTAGCAGTTGTCCTTGCAACCCGGGAAGAAATGAATCTGACGGACGCCGTTCTTTACGCGCTCCCAAGTACTCTTGCAATCCTTCTTTTCGTCATTATCGATGCAAAGTTCTGAAGGCTTGATTACAATACGCTTCCAGCTTGAATCCAGGGAAATCCTGGATGAGGCAGCCTTGGTACCCTTATCATAGTTCTCCCAATTTTCGAGAGTCACCCTGATGTTGCCATCGCCCTTGGCATAGAATGCGATGGAATCAAGATCCGAAAGATTCAGCGTTTCCTTAAACTGAGTTCCCAGCAGAACCCATGCGTAAGGATCAAAGGCAACCGAGTACTTTCCATGGAATACGGTAGATCCGCGAGAAGAATCCGCTTCTAGGTAATCGGCAATCTTATGGGAAGAATCAGCCTTGCCGTTCTTGTAGAAAGAGGACCCCTTCCACAGAGTATCGACACTCATGTACCAACGCGTATCGTCTTCTTCAAAGTCGTAAAGAAGTACCGACGGCTTTTCAGACTTGGAAACCTTAGAAGTCTTTACAGTCCAGTCAACAAAGGGTTTGGTTCCGTCATTATGAACAAAGTAAACTTTTAAGGAATCGTTAGCAGGAAGCGCAGGCAGCACATAGGCGCCAGACGCATCCGTCTTCACCAGTTCATCAAGGCCATAAACTCCAACCCAGGCAAAATCTTCGTCGGCAGTCAAGGTCACATTGCTGGAGTAGCTTACCGAAGTAGTCAACGTAATAGAATCAACATCCTTCAGCTCTTCTGCAGAATAAACTCTGGAATAGGACTGGCTTCCCGAAGTGACAGTCAGACGGTAATCGCCAGACTTAGGCCATTCCATATCAAAACGTCCATTCTCGTCGGCATACTTATCTGCAACAACCATGAAGCTCCTGACAAAACGAATTTCGCCAACGCTATCAAGGGATCTCAGGGCAACCGTGGCATAAGCCGCCGGAGAGCCATTCTGAAGCAGCACGGAAACCTTGGGCAGAGAATCGGCAACCACCTCCGAAGAATCCGTTACGGAACTGTCAATTTCTACGGGAGTCTTATAGTTGTACTGCACCTGTTCGTAGGGCTGCAGGAACACGGACTCACGTCCCAGGTCTTCCTCATAGCCGTCATCCATGAAATACAACTGCAAGGTGTCGTTAGCAGGAATTGCCGGAATAAAGAATACACCATTGGAATCAGAACGCACCAGCACATCAGTGCCGACAACGCCAACCCATACCGCCTTGCTGCCTTCAGGAATATCGGCAACACCCGTCAGGGTTGCAATAGCAGAAAGGTCTACAACCCCTTCCAGAGAATCCAGAGCCTGATAGCTCTCATGAGAAACAATCTTTGTATAGGCAGAACCGTCATAGGACACGGTCATACGGTATTCGCCAGAGTCGGGCACAGTCAATGCAAAGCGGCCAACACTATCGGTAACCGTCGTCGCCACGGCGACCACCATAACTTCTTCCTTAGCCTCGGGTACGGTATAGTCAACCTGATGCAAGGACACGCTGGCATTAGAAACAGGAACGCCACCAACACGGGCAACGATACCATTGGTAGTAATACTACCCGGTCCACCAGCGAGATTATTTCCGGAATTGGAAGGATTATCGGAGCAGGCAAAGAACGACGCTACCAATGGTAGCGACAAAGGCAAAACAAACTTCTTCAGCAACTGGCTGTTCATTTTTCCTTCTCCTGCAACGGTTTTGTAAAGGCAAGAGGGAACAACTGGATATTCAGCTGGAAAACCGTGTTGTCGCCTTCGCCTTCCTGAGATAAACGTAGTAAATCCGTTCGAAATTCATTAATCTTTTCGCGAATCAACTGGATATCATCCATGTTGAACGTCATGGTGACAGTGCTGATATCTCGCAGGTGCGGTGCATGACGTTCCAGCGACTCCCCTGCCAGGGCGATAGTGTCTTTCTGGAACTGTCGAACAGCGGCAGAGCGCCAGTTTCCGCCGGTACTCACGAAGGTATCGTTTACCTTCCAGAAGCCGTCGCGGTCTGTTGAAATCATGTTCAGTTCGTAAAGCAACTGAACGGCCGCTTTCGCCTCGTCCTCGGTAATCTGGGGAGTGCAGCATTCGGCTAGGCCTTGATAGTCATCCTTGAACTTGCAAATACCGATAATGGAACGGATTGCGTTGTAGTACCAGTGGCGGTAGAATTCCAGTTCCTTCTTCTGCAGAAGCTTGAGAGACACACCCTTTAAAGCCTGCATACGTTCGTAATGCTGCAAGGCTTCGTTGTCAGTCTTGGCTCGGCCAAAGAAAACCATTTCTGTCCAGTAGGCAGTTTCCTTTTCATCCAGTTCGAAGAACTGAGCCGCCGGCTCGATAAGCGCGGTAGAAAGGTGAATCTTGCCCTGGGAAACACGAAGCAGATTACCAGGATCGGCACCCATCTTCATAGCCATATAACGCCACGAAATCACAGTCTTGCGCTGCTTAAAGTCATCGAATGCGTCACGTAACCACTCGCGGTAGTCGGTATATTCAAAAATCTGCTTCATACAGAAAAAGATAAATCAGCCCGATGAGAAATTCCACCACCGCAGACTAATCTCCGTTGTGAAACTTTACAACGATATCCAGGTCCTTGCTGCAGGTCGCCTTCCACCGACATTCGGGGGCGGAATTTCTTTCCGCATCGACGCAAACCCCAGTAAAATAAAGGGTTCCAGCCTCTTCCTTTGATTTTCCGTATGCCACTCTGTATGCAAGATCCGCCACCGGCGAAGCCTGAACCAAATCCTCGCCCATCAGTTTAGCCGTGAGCCGAATCACACAATTATCCTTGGTGGGCATGGATTCTTCATCCTCGCCCACTCCGGGAATCCAATGAATCTGCAGGGGCCGGAACTCCGGCTCGGGGCTCTTCTTGGCGCAACCCGTTACGAGGACCGCGGCAAGAGAGCAAGCAACAGCTGCGATATAGAAGGCAGCCTTATTCATATCGTTAACGGGTACGCTTGAAGGTGGCGCTAGTCACCCTGTTGCGGCCGTTCTCCTTAGAAGCGTAAAGGGCCTTGTCAGCACGTTCGAACAGGCGCTTGGGATCTTCGCCAGCCACCATTTCGGCAATACCGAAGGAGCAGGTCACCTGCTGCTGCTTGATCAGCTGAGTATTTTCAATAGCCATACGGAGCTTTTCAGCAAGGAACTGGGCATTCTGGATCGGCGTGTCGCTGCAGAGGATCACGAATTCTTCGCCACCCCAACGGACCAGTGCATCCGTATTACGGATCTTGCTCTGGATCAGCTTGCAGAGGATCACCAACACTTCGTCACCGACGCTATGACCATACTGGTCATTGATATGCTTGAAGTGGTCGATATCCAGAATCACGAAGGAAACAGGGCTGTCATTCTTGACCAGGTTTTCCTGTTCGCGCATCAGGATGCTGCTGAAACCGGCACGGTTGAGGCAACCGGTCAGCGGGTCTTCCTTACTGGACTTTTCGTATTCAGTCTTTTCGATTTCGAGAGCCTTCAGGTTCTTTTCCAGTTCTTCACGCTTCTTCTTGGCTGCGGCCCGTTCACGGCTATAGTCAAAGAAGCGGATGACCAGGATCATGAAGAAGGTCACGAACCACACACCGACGATGCCGGTCGTAAGGTCTTCCTTGGCGATCTTCTTGCCCTTGAAGCAGAGACCGCGGATTTCAAGAGTACCATAGCCCAGGGGAGCGTTGGTACCGGTCTGAATTTCGATCAGGGGGATGTTAGAAAGGTCTACACGAGCCTTATGAACGTCCACCTCGTTCTGAGCAACCCACCAGCCGGCCACGCGGAATTCCTGGGGAACGAACACTGCCGGATAGGTTTCATTCAGGGGGAAGAATTCTATTTCGTTGAACTTCAGTGAAGTTTCATCACCGTCGCGATAGATAGCGCTATCATAACCGCGCATGTAGAGACGGACGGAACCTTCGCCACGGGGCTTCACCCACACGAAGATACTGTCGTAATGGGAAAGATCCTTACCGCGGACCTTACCGTCTCCAAGGAAAATCTTCACGCCAGCATAAGGATAGGCGTAGCCTTCACGGAGTTCATAGTCCATGATGACAGAGGAATCCGTACGGGTCAGCTTTACAGCAGATCCGCCGCCATCCACAGAGTCAGACTGGGCGATGACGTAAGGGAAATCCGACAATTTGAGGAATTCGATATTATCTAAGCCATTTTCGTACGCAAAAAGGGCGATGGCGGTAAGAGCCAACAACACGAAAATCAGGATATTCATCCTGAACAGCACATAGATTTTCTCAAAGAGCCTAGACATAGGAAACCTATACTTGTAAGATATTGCCCCTCAAATATATAAAAATAGGGGCTAACGGGATAGCCAGCCACCCAGTTTAGCTACAAATGGGCGCAAAGTACGGGCCAAATCGGCCTGGGAATGCACATCCGGATGCCCAAGGAGGCCTGCATTATCCGTACGGACCTCCACAAATTCCAAATCCTTGTGACCGGCAGCCAGTTCGGACTGGTAAATGGCCCTTACAGTGGGAGTCAGGTCATCATTGGGCCAGATTTTTGTGGACACCAGCAGGAACTTCACCCCTTCATGGGCCTTGCGCAGTTTCTGAAGGAGCTCCGCATAAGCCTTGGAGAATTCCTTCTTGTCGCCATAAGGAGGGTTTCCCTGGAAGTCATTGATGCCAATAAAGATTACAACCACCTGGGGGTGGAAGCAGCCAAAATCCCACTTGAGGGATTCTTCGGGCAGCTTGCCAGCCAAATCCGCCGGGGCCTCACCGGGAACGGTAAATTCATAAAGGCGAGGCACCTTCCATTCAGGCACAATATTGTCGTAATTGCGGACCATGCCGCGACCGCTAAAGGCGTTCACCTGAAAATCAGCCTTGAAGCCATCGGCAAGCAGGTAGGCATAGCTCTTGGAGGCGTTAGTCTTTTCGAAAACCAGGGACGGGTCATCGGAACCGCTACCTTCATCACCGAAGCCCACGGTAAAGGAGTCCCCAATAAATTCGATACGTCGGCCACTCTGCTTGGGAACGGAGCCAAAACTTCCGGAACCATCCAGAGAAATTCCGTAGACCTTTACGGAACCGGGATTCGTCTCGCTGATTTTCACCAGGCGATAACGGTGGGATTCACCATCTCCGGCCACCTTGACCGACTGGACCTTACGCGCACCGCTAACAAAGGCGGCAACTTCCCTTGAATCTTCTACGAGGATCCAGCGGGATTCCCCTTCCAGATCGAAATCAATAGACTTCGCCACGGCATTAAACTGAATAACTGCCGCCGGAGCGCTAGTCCTGCTGAACTGATTCTGATGATCCCAGCGGCCATTAAAAATGCAATTCTTCGCCAGCGAGCTTTCAGACAAATTATTCATAGAATTTTCCTTGGCCTGGGGAGAAGCCACAAAAGAAACAAGTGCGAGTCCAAAGACCGCCACTTTAAAAAAAACACCTAATCTCATAAACAAAATTATAGTAATTGTCCCGACGTCCTCAAGCAAGCCTTACTAAATTGTCGTTTATGGGCGTAAACAAGTTTAAATGTTTATTTACACTGTTAGCTGTGTATGGGATGCTGCTAGGCACCTCCATCATGCCCGCATTCGCAAACAGCGAACCAGACACTTCGCAAAGCCCAGGCACCCCCGCCCCAGGTTCCGAAGGAGACACCCTCACCCGCGAAGACGCACGTATGGCCCTTCTCGTGTACAAACTTCTTCAACCCGATGGAAAATTAAAGGGAGCCAACCCGGAACGCGGGAAAAAACTTTTCAATCAAAACTGCAAGTCATGCCACGGCGAAGAAGGGCATCGACTCAACTTCGCCCACGATTACAGAAAGCCCCCGATTTTCATCGGGGACCGAGCTAGAAATGACATGCCAACTTTCTGGTATCAGATGAATTTCGGCGATGATGACCGCAACATGGAACCCTACATAGACGAATTAACACTGGATGAGTTAATCGATATAGCGGGCTATGCGCAGACCCTGCCATAAGAAAACGAATTCTAGGGTTCCTTGCCGTTAAAGACCTTCACTTCCTGAATAAAGGACAGGTCCAGCATTTCCCTTTCTTCCTTTCCATAAATCTGAATTTCAATGACCTGGGGAGACTTGGCCAGTTTCAACGCATGGACAAAGAAAATCTTTTCTTCTTCCTTGGCATTACGCTTGACAGGATCCTTGGCCTTGACGCCAACCAAGGTTCCCACAGTCTTGGCATAACGCAGCACCTTCACCAGATCGAACGTGCTCATCTTCTGATAGTTGCTGCCATACTTCGTAGAGTTCAAGGCCGTCTGCAAAGTATTTTCATCGGCATCATCTTTCAGTTCATAGTCGGGAGCCTTCGCCTCGGGCCATGCCACGACAAAGTCCTTGCGCCATTCTTCGGTAGGTGCAGGAAGACGGTTCACGTCATGCTTTTCGACAAAGGGGCAATAACCGTAGTTTTCCAGAATTTCAAAAGCCTTATGTTCCAGTTCCGGCTTCAAGATAAAACCGTAACCGGGAATGTATTCGGTCGTAGCTTCGGTAAATTGCGGGAAGCGGGAAAGTTCCGCAAGCACTTTCAGATCTTCAATTTTCAGAAGTCGAACGGTATGAACTCTGGCCCCATAATAGGAGGAGTTCCATTCCGAAATTGTAGAGGCAACATTTTCGGGAGGCTTAATCCAGTTCTTGAAATTTTCGATTTCCGCTTCAGGCAGACCACACCTTAAACCCTGAATATAAGTTTCACGGTTCAAGGCAAAGCGGAGGAACACTTCATCATTTTCAACCTTGGAAAGACTTGCCAAAGTGAAAAGCACACGAGGAGAAGTTCCCGTCGATACGATCAGTTCAAAATTGGGCAGGCAGGAAATGTTCTGTTCAGGAATGGAGGCGATAGATGTTTCCACCCAATCCTTGCCAGACTGTTCCAAGACAACACCGGCCACCTTACCGTCAACCATCTGGAATTTCACAAATCCCAGCAGCCACAATTCACGCAAGGGGCGAGGCAGGTATTCCCAAGGGAGCTCCTTGTTCTTCTCTACCATGCGGAACGTCGGGTCAAGAACCCACAGCAGATTGCAGGCGTCGGCGACAGGACGAGGCTGTTCCAAAATTTTCAGCAACTGGACGCAGTGATTGCGATCGCCGCGGAAACGTTCCTTTAGCCACCAGGACACTACATCCTGATGCAAGCGGAAACCATTCTTACGAATAAATTCAAGAGCCTTTTCAGACGGAACCAAGCAGGAGTCTTCCTGTTCCAGCCAACCATTCCCTGTCAGGAAATTGAAAATAAAGGACAGCTCGTTTTCGGCAGCACGTTCAGACAGTTGCTTTGTAGACGTAAAGGAATCCACGCAAATCTGGTAACCACGACGATGGATGGTACCATTGGTATTCACCTTCAGTTCCTTGCGCAAGGCGTACGACAACACCAGGCAGATGTGCCAGTCCAGCAAGTTCTGAAAACAGGCGAACTTGGCTCTAGCCGGGAACTCCATTTCAGAAGCCATTCCAAAGCAGCCCCAGAAATTAGAGAAACCGTAGTAGACCATCGTACTACCAGTAGATGTGCGCCACAGCAAATATTCACGGCACATATCCAAAAGGAACTTCTGCAGGTCGCGTACTTTTCCAACCGGAACGGTCAGACGCAATTCATTATAAGTCAAGCCGCGGGAACCGCTATTGTAAACCAAGCTGATGCAGCGACGCTGCCATAGTTCCATCTTGCTAAACAAGTCGGCAGCACGTCTGCGATCATCAAAATAAGACAAGGCTTCGCTCTGGATCAGAGCGTTATTCAAAAGACCCTTATGTCCGAAGGCCTTCGCATGGACACCACGAAGGAGTTGCTTGGACATTCCATCAAAAAACGAATTTAAATCGTACATCAGTCACACCCTATTAGGGCGCCAAATTTAGAAAAAATAATCCGGAGCCAAAGTCTAGGACTTCACAAAAGACTTGATGTCTTCTATGGAGTCGGCAACCTTCTGCCTCATGTTCCAGATCCGCATAAAGCTCTTGCCATAATGTTCCAGCACCACGCGGTTATCAAGAATCAGAACCTTACCAGAATCTTCTTCAGAACGAATCAGACGTCCCAGCCCCTGACGCAATTCCATATAGGCTTCCGGCACATAATAATCCTTAAAGGAATTCTTACCGTCGGATTTCATCTTGGCAGAAATTCCCGCAACAAGAGGATCCATGGGATTCGGGAACGGAAGCTTAGGAATCACCAGAAGTTTCAAGGCGTCACCCGGGAAATCAACACCTTCCCACAAGCTTTGACAGCCCAAAAGGCAAGCGCCCCTTTCCTTGCGGAACATGGCAATCAGTCCATCCAGAGCACCGTCGACATGTTGGCAAAGAAGCAGTTTGCCCTTTTGCGCAAACAGCGGAGCAAGTGCCGCCTGGGCCTTCATCATCGCCGAAACGCTGGTAAAGAGAACCATGGCATTTTCTTCCACCTCCGGCAAGAACTGACATAGGGTATCGTTCAAAGCCTCGTTATATTCCGGTGCAGAAGGTTTCGGCAAATATTTAGCCACCATTACAGACTGGCGAGCATCCTTTGTAGACGATTCGTTATACACTCTAAGGAAGGGGGCCCTCTTTGGATCCTGGACGTTCAAGCCCATTCTTTCAACAAAGTAAGTCAAGTCACCCTGTACCGCCAAGGTCGCAGAAGTAAAGGTAGCAGACTTGATCCAAGGATAGAACTTTTCTTTCCAGATAGTACCGAAATTCAACGGGTAGGCATGAAGCTTTATGGTATGAGGATTAAAAGGTTCCTCCATAAAGAAGATCCAGTCTTCGCGAGCGCCCTTGGTCAGGAACTCAAAATCAGAAACGAATCTTTCGATCTCCGTCATTCGGCCATTCAGATCATGCACCAATCCAGAAACAGATTCATTGACCCAGGAAGCCATGGCGGAAAGTTTTTCTACCAGTTTCTGAACCTTGGCATACTGGTCCATAAAGCCTGCAGGATCGGCATCATATTCTGCCATCATGCTAGAAGAATACGAGAAGCCATTCTTATTTTTCTGCTTTGTCAGCTTCTTGCCGATCTTCATAAAGAAACGATGCAAGGCCTTTTCCAATTCGCCCAGGCTTTCAACCAAATTAGCGCATACCTCATGGGCTTCAGTACACTCCGCCGGAATTCCAGCCTCGATTTCTACAACGAGGCCATCCTTTTTAGTGCGGGACGGAACCATAGTCTTAATGACATTACGCAGGCCAAAGAACGACACCGTACGGCACAGCGACTGGTTGCTGATTTCAGGCAGACGGTGAGCTTCATCAAACACAATATGTTCGTAAAGCGGAAGCAGCGCAAAATCCAACGACATGTCTGCCAAGAACAGAGAATGGTTTACCAGCAGCAAATTGGAATTCATGGCACGGCGCTTTGCGGCAAGGGCTGGGCACCTGCCATAATTCGGGCACTTTTCTCCAAGGCAAGACTTTGCAGAACTTGCCATCTTGGACCAAAGCACACGATTACGTCCCTGACTAAACGAAGAGCATTCATTCACGTCACCAGTTGTCGTCGTATAGACCCAAGGTATAATAGCCATGAAGGAATCTCTTTCTTCCGGCAAGAGCATATTTTCGGGGGACGCAAGAATTGCCTCAAACTTTCTTAGGCACAAATAATTTTCGCGCCCTTTCAAAACAGAAGCCTTCAACTTGCCATTGTACAAGCAGGACAGCTGGGGAATATCGCGATTCCACAATTGTTCCTGAAGCGCACGGGTTGCCGTACTAATGACGACTCGTTCATCGGATGCAGCCTTGTTAGCGGCGGCCACTAAATACGCAAGCGATTTTCCAGAACCCGTAGGCGCCTCGATGACGCAAAGCCCACCCTTATGCATATTGCGTTCCACCACAGCGGCCAAATCCTGCTGGTTAGAACGGGGCTGATACCCAGCCATATTCTTGGCAAGAATGCCGCCTTCCTGGAAGAATTCTCCCACGCGGGGAACGTGGTTCTTTACAGGAACCTCTTCCAGGGGGACTTCCGGCAACTTGTAAGAAAATTCATTTTCGGATTCACCAGAAACGGGCCAAATTGCAGACCAGTTGGAATTGACTGCAACCTTGGAAAGGGCGTTATACAGCCAGCGGTCTTCACCCTGAATTTTTTCCAGGGACATCACAAAAAGTCTGCCGCAGGCATCGGCATCAGGCAACGCGCGGTGTGCCCGGCTCCTGGGAATATTCAATTCCTGGACCAGGGTATCCAAGCGATGATTAGGAACATTCTGGAAGGCGATACGAGAAACCGTCAAGGAATCCCACACCATATGGTTTTCAAAGGAAATACCGACCTTTGCAAAAGTCTGGTTCAGAAACTTCGAATCAAATGCGGCATTATGAGCAACAATGGGATAATCTCCGATAAAGGAATAAATCTTGCCTGCCACACCTGCAAATGATTCTGCATTTTCAAGATCGCTCTTGTATATTCCAGTCAGATTTTCAATAAAGGGGCGCAAGGAAGCCGTCGTTGGCTTGACCAGATAATCCACATCTTCAACAGGGACCCCATTTTCAAAACGGACCAACGCGACTTCGATAATTTCATCTTTTTCAAAATCAAGACCCGTTGTCTCAAGATCAATCGCAACAAAAGTCGGAATATTTCCCATATTTATCCTCACCAAAATTCTAATGCAGAGACGGAATTGCAGCCTGCAACTGGTCTAGAATATTTTCACCATTCTTCAGCTTCAATGTATCGTTAATCGCTCTCCAGGGAGACCCATAACGGAAAGGTTCAATGGAACCTCCATCAGGAATATTCTTTCCTTCCTGGGGATAATAGTAGTCCATAAAATAGGACCCTTCGACCAGTCCGTTAAACTTAAAGCGGCCCGCATTATCACAAGGTTCTATAAAATCCTTATCAGACTCGATGGAATGCAGACGGACCAGGGCACCCACCTTTGCACCGGGGACAGCTCCCTGCAACGTTGCAAGTTTCAACTTCGCCACCGTTTCAAATTTCTGCAGTTTCTTGTACTTCAGTTCAACAACGGTATCACGAACGCCATTACTGTCGGCAGCCGCCAACGTCGTATCGTTATACCCCATCAAGAAGTTCATCGTAAGGTCCGTTCCCCACGGGTCAGAATTCAATACCACAAAACGCACCGGATCGATTTGCTTGACCTGAACCTCGGTCGTATCCTTGTTAACCGCCACATAGAAGGTTTCTTCTACAGAATCCAGTTTGGGCTTATTAAACAAGACGATTAGGGAATCGTCAGGGAACAGGTTCTTTGACTTCGAGACAGCCTTCACCGTACTTACCGCAGGCGGAAGCGTATCGGACTCCATCTTCTTCCATTCCCATTCCACTTCATTTCTTGCCGTATCCAAAGTTCGATAAAGCGAATCCTTTCCGGCAAGGCAAGTAAACTTGTAAAGAATTTCACTTTTGGGTGCCGGATCAAAATAGAACTGCGGCTTATTGGAAGATGCTCCCAAATAAACAAGCTTCGGATACACCTTCTCATTTTCAGGAGAAGTCAGGAAGCAGTTGGCAGAATCTCTAAACAGGGAATCAAAATAGACGTTTCGTGTAAAGTTCGCTTCCAGCACATTTGCAAAGGGCTGAGATACAGATTCCAGTTCCAGATGAGACGAGTCCATATCTGCCACGGCAATCCATAAGGTATCCGTTGTCTCTGCAGTCAGGTGAATATCCTGGGTCCAAACGCCAGCCTGTTCCGTTGCCAGTTCCACCTTCTGGTTACCATTGCCATCCACAAAGGCTACGACACGATACATTCCCGCCTTAAGACCCGTCAAGGTAAAATGCCCCGCACTATCGGCTCGAGTCACATACAGGGGCGGTTCCTTAAGAATCATAGGCAGGGAGTCCAGCGCCTTGGTTACAGAATCGCGGTACTTATCCAGATAATGTTTCGTTTCACGATCTGCACCCATCAGGAACAAACCCACACTGGGAAATTCCTTCTTCTTTGCCATAGCCGCATTCACAAGAACTCGGCCCGAAAGAGTCAGCGAGTCAATATAGGCTCCCGTCGAGAACACAACCTGGAAAGGCTTTGCAAGAGCATTGCCGCGCAAATCCTTGATACCACCCGCAAACGTTACTGTGTACGTCGTTCCAGAATCAAGCTCTGCACGAGACGACAACTCCAGAGTTTTACCGCTGACGTCAAACCGCACTCTTTTATCAATCGGCGGAGAAATAGAAACAGCGCTCCTGGGAATAGAGGCGTTAATCCATTCGTCAAATTCAAGCTTTACATAAAGTTCGTTAGGATGGTTTGTCGTATACGGAGCTGGATACACCCCCGCCACACGCGGAGGCAACTTATCTTCGGGGCCACCGGACGGAGCCACCTGCGTCGCACAGGCCACAAGCAAGCTCGCAACAATCGCACCTAGAACGTATACGGTCTTAAAAAATTTCATCCTAACAACACTTTCAGACTTAATCAATCAAGTGGATAATCTTGCCCAGTCGGCTCCAGCGGATCTTGAAGGGCAGACGCCACCAGGTAAAGGGATTGGACAAGGCGAAAGACTCATCTTCATTTTCAAAAGAGAAGTAAATGACAAAAGCCTTGGCGCGCATATTACGGAGCGACACATATCCCCAATAACGACTATCTGCGGAATTATCACGGTTGTCACCCATCATGAAATACTGAGGAGTCTGAACCACATAGTAATCCATTTTTTTACCGCCGAGAGTCAAGTTCTTCCTGATTTCAAAAACAGGAGAACGAGCCACATCAGCCTTCAGCGAATCAGCCAGGGAATCAGCCAGGGAATCAGCAACAACGGAATCCGTAACCGCAGAATCGACAACAGCGACACTAACAGCCGATGCATTCAAAGCGTTCACATTGTCTTCCAGATCCTTCAACATAGAAGCTTCGAAACCGATGTAGCTAACTTCGCGCATCAGCCCACCCTTGGCATGGGGATCCAGCATAGGCAAATAGCAGATACGGGCCAGTTCCCTGAAATAGGCGAAGCTCATCACCCCAGAAACGGTGTCCCCCTGGGTCACACGCTGCTGAAGGATAGTACGATTGCGGCGGAACAGTTCATTCATGGCCAGCCCGCGGTCATTTTCTACCGGTATGCGGAAGTTCTCGAAATCGTAGTTATTGCTTTCGACACCATCCTTCCACAGAGAAATATCAAGCTTGACGGAGTCATCCGGATTTTCCTGGGCGACAAGGGAACGCAACCACCAGAGCTTATCCAACGGCAGGGAATCCACATACAGAGTATCACCTACAGACGGCACAACAAAAGGTTCTCGTTCGTCACGAGGAGACATGGTTCGAACCGTACTAGTCCATTTACCACGTCCGGGCAAGGTATCCTGCTTAACGCCATTCACATAAAGACGACCGCCATGAACGGCAACCGTATCGCCACTCACGGCCACACAGCGCTTGATGTAATCCTTCGGACCATCGCCATAATGAACTAAGTGAGGCTGTCCCTCTTCAGGTTCATGATCCCAGTAGAAATTGCCAAGCATCAAGGCGTTAAAGAGATGAGTATAGCGGCGAGGATTACCATCGGGATATTCAGGTTCCCCGGGATAACGGAAAATTGCCACATCCCCAGGCACGGGATCGGCAATAGCAGGGAACTTCTGATTTCCAAAAGGTATGGGAGAGCCATAGGTAAACTTCAAACCGAGAAGGAAGTCTCCTGTTTTCAGCGTATCTTCCATAGATCCGCTAGGAATCTGGAATGCCTGAATCACATATTGGATTACAATCAACGCCAGAGCAATGGGAACAATTATTTCCCTAAACAAGCCCTTCACAAAACCCTTCACAGAAAAAACTTTCTTCTCTTGCAAGTTGTCCTTCATCTTATTTTCCAAATTAAAATCTGACTTATAATTTTACAGGCTGCGAATCTTTTTGAACATGGCCTGGCTTACTACCAGTTCAGTCCTGCTCTTATCTCGAAGCACCATGGTAATGCGGGAGTTCACCTTGCGATACTCTGCGATATGGTCAATCGAAACAATGGTCGAACGGTTAACACGTATAAAATGCATGGGATCCAGACGTTTCTCAAGTTCCATGGTCGACACATCGACTATATGCATCTCGTTCATCGTATAGACCATGGTAAAACGGCCTTCCGTCTGAAAACGGACCACTTCATCTACACTCAGAAAGATACAACGATCTCCTTTTCGAACCTGAATTCGCTGCAGGTAGAAATTGCTCAAGTCTACCACGTTACGGAACTTCTTCCAGGTAAAATCAGGAGGCGCCGGAATACTAAAACCATCATCGGGGAATATCTTGCGCAGTTTTTCAACTGTGGCCATCAAACGTTCCGAATCAAAGGGTTTCAGCAAATAATCAACCGTATTTTCTTCAAAGGCCTTTAAGGCAAACTCATCATAAGCGGTCGTAAAGACCACATACGGGACTTCCTCCGGATTCAAGGCATGCAGAACATCAAATGCATCCATATCCGGCATCTGGATATCCAGAAAGACGACATCAGGAAGATGGTCCTGAATAGCCTTGATTGCCTGAGCTCCAGATTCTGCCTCCCCCTGAATATCAAACTCGCTCGCGTAATCCCCCAACATGGAGATGATGCGGGCACGAGCCCAAGGCTCGTCATCAATCACTAAGGTCTTGACCTTCATTTCGGATCCTTGGATTTCTGGACGGGAGCCGTCATGATTCTAAACAGTTCTGCACGACGGCCATTTTCATCTTCATAGACCTGACCTGCAGAATTCATATAAACCAGATTTCCAGATGCAGAGCGTTTAAAATTCCAGTGAACACTATCTGCACTTTCAGAAGCAGAGGGCAAAACAATCCTTATGGAACTATCCACTACAGAAAACACACCCTTCAGGGAATCCACCTGCATGGAATCAGTTACACGGGTCTGCACCGCATTAACAGTGGAGTCTTCATTCAAGGTTATGCGCAATGCCTTCATGGTGCAATCATCACAAGGCATACTTCCCGAATAGAGGCCCGTCACATCCTTCGGCAATTCAACAGGCGGAAGTTCCGGTAAAGGTTCAGACTTTTCTTCAGAGCAGGAAGAAATCAGCAATGCCATCCCAACAGGAAGCAAAAACCTTACAAATGAAAAAGCCATGGAGTTCAAAATCTTCATGGCTACAATTTAACAAATTAGCCGTTTAGGCATTAACAGAAATTATCTAAAAACCAGTCGAATGCACCAAACGAAGGCCCAAATCCTTACCCCGATAAAGGGGTTCCCTTTTAGCAACAGTATCGGCGGCAAGGGCCTTGACTTTATCGCCCCAGCCACCTCCACGAACGACTTTCAAACTGCCGGATTTCGCCCCGGTATAATTCATCTGCGATTTAGTCGGTTTCACTCCGTACCAGTCGTTAGTCCATTCCGCCACATTGCCAGCCATATCATAAAGGCCATAGGCATTAGGCATAAACTGAGCCACGACAGCGGGGCCACTACTTTGTACATAATAAGCGTATTTAGAAGCTTCTTCCCGATCCCAATAATATGTCGTAGTCGTTCCGGCACGGTAGGCGACTTCCCATTCCATTTCCGTAGGAAGTCTCACGGACTCAACGCTGTAATCAACATACAAGTTCTGCAGATATTGTGCGTTTTCGGCAGCCTCATAGACATAGGCCGTATCAAGCCCCACCTTTTTCGATAGAGCATTGCAGAACAAGATTGCCTCATACCAGTTTACGTTCGCCACCGGAATACTGTCACCAGAGACACCCATTGCCGGCAAGGAATCCATAATGGTTCTATACAAAGACTGGGTCACCTCCGTCTTCCCGATTTCAAAGGAACTCACAGAAAAAGACATGGAGCCTCTTTTTACAGAGGACGCAGGAATCTTTACCCAGCTTACATAATAAGACAAAAGGGAATCCGAGCTCAATGCAGAACTACACGAAGGTTCCGCAGAACCCGAAGACTCTTGAACAGGGCTTTCCGATCGGCTAGAAGAACTTTTGACAACGGCACTAGACTGACGTTCATGCCCACTGGAGGAGGTTTCGTCCAAATCTTCAGGCGCCCCACCAGCAACAGAACTGCAGGACACCATCAAACCCATGGCAAGAAACCCTAGGCACAAGCGGAACCTCATCAGCGGATAACTCCCACACGGTACAGTTTCTGCTTAGTCTTTCCAGACTTGAAATCTACACGCAGGCGAGCGGTGTATACGTCCGAACCTAGCTTTTTCAGGTCAAGGTTTTCAAACTGATTGCGGCCAGCCACAACATCAGACATTTTCTGCTTGAACACGCAGAGGCCCGTTATGTCATACAATTCAATCGTTGCGGAATTGGCTTCTGCACCAACTTCAAAACGGGCCTTGGCCACCCCGCCACGCACCGGATTGGGGAACATGAAGAATTCCGTAATTTCATCCTTAGACTTAGAAGCCTTCACATCCTTCAGCTTGGAGGCATCAAGATAGCCAGTACGTTCGTTACCGCCGGCAGGCAAGGTCCATGCGGCAGCATTACCCGCAGCATCTTCAGCAGCCTTCTGCAAACGGAATGCACTAACGTTACTTCTGTGGAAGGCATAAAGTTCCGGGCCAGCAGACTTGCTACTACCAACAGCGTCCGTTACATAAATACTCATAGGCTGCAATTCACTCAGGGAGTCCACATACTCAAAACTACCTGCAGCAAGGGGGAACTGTCCAGAAACCCGCTTGGCCTTTCCCGTATAGGCATAAATCAATCCGTCATTGTTAGGAACAAGAATTTCCGGAACATCATCACCAGTCACATCAACCAGCAACGGGTCGCTAAAGAATCCATACACAGGACTACCCTTTGAAATCTTCACGGGGAATCCAGAAACGGGCAAGCCAAAACGATCGAGGGCATAAACCAGGTTATCTCCCAGGAATACGATTTCAGGATAACCATCTCCGTTTACGTCACCCAGGGCCATACCAGAAGTTTCATCAGAGAGGCCGCTGGAGCCAGCAGCTCCACGCTCATAATTCTTGGTCCAGACAACAGACTTTCCATTCCGTTTTCTAGCAGACACCGTTCCACGGCTGCCAAGGACAATAGCTTCCTCAACACCGTCGCGATCCATGTCTGTACAGGAAACGCGGTAGAATTTTTCAGTTCCGTGAACTTTTGCGGGTTCACTTTCATAGGTAGCAGAATTCACCTTGGAACCGAAGCCCACTTCACCTTCGTCCGTAACATAGGCAATCTTGGAATCGCCATCCTCATCCGTACCACAGAAAGCCATATCTGTAATATTTCCGTCGGCAGTCACCTTGACGTCAAATCCCCTAGAGAACTTTCCGTCGCCAATTTTCACATTTCGAATCTGATGTCTAGTCGCATACCACAGTTCATTTCCAACCACCATGGGGCCAGCCACCACAGAGTCCACATCCAACGCCGTTTCACTTACGTAGGATTCGCTTTCAAACTGCGTACGGACCAGATGCTTTTCGTGAAGCGAATAAACGTATTTGCCATCGCTAGCCATACCCAGCAGGGGACCATAATTGGAACCGATGCGATAAAGCGGAATTTCCTTTTCAGTCCCCTTATTCGTCAGCTGTTTTTTAACAACGACCGTATCCGCATCAAACAAGGTATCACCCAAAGCGCTAAATGCCTGCAGGGATCCATTGTCTGCACCGAACACAACAATTTTCTCCCCGCTCTTTTCAGGATTATCCACAAAGACTGCGCCACGGACGATTCCGTTCAGGCCAACCTCTCTCGGGAACTTGCTGTCTTCAATACTTCCATCATCAATAGAAACGGTCACCGTAATAAGAGTCGAGGCAAAATTAAGGACGCTATCCCCCATCAGGCCGTTAGCCGTCTTTTCCTTTCGGAAATCTTCGGGAACGGAAACAGAAATCTTGATACCCGTATAACCGCCCTGGGTCGTCATGGTATTCGCATAACCGGTGGGATTGATGGTCTTTACCGTATCGAATTTCTGCTTTGAAGATTTGTCCGCTACGCGCAAATGAGGCAGCAAATCCGCACCACTTCCGTAATCATAGGTATCTTCGCCCAGGGCGTTCTTAAAGGTCTTTCCGATACTCAGCACGCCATCGGCTTCAATCAGTGAAAGTCCAAACTGATGGTCACGGAATTCATCGCCGGCCCAATAGTTGGCAACACCATCTTCCAAATTTCTACGAAGGAACCATTCGTTCACCTTCCACACGGCAATACCGCTTGCAGGGATGCCCGCATCAAAGGAGCTTACATCAAGAATGACACCACGGGCCTTCTTCTTGTTCACCTTGCATTCCCCCTTGACACAAGTGCTATCCTGGAACACAAGGTCAAGACTATCTACGGGAACGGTCCTGATTGTCGTATCTGAACTTTCGTCAGGTTCACCCAGCACCACGCTCACCTCGCCATCCTTGCTCCAGGAACGCTGACGATTTTCTACAAGCAGGTATTCAGATGCGCTGAGAGGCACCTTCAGGACTTCAGTACAGACATTTTTACTCTTGGATTTTGAGCAGGCCCCGGAACCGGCTGCAGCCACATCCACAGAAATTTTCTTTCCTGCAGAGGGGCGAACTTCCTGAACGGAACTCCACCCCATATAGGTTCGTTCCCAGGCCGCAGGCAGTGCAGGCAAGAATCCATTTCCTGCATTATAGCCGGCAAAGTCCATCAAGTCAAAATAACCCAGGCGAGAAATTCCCTTCACCACATCATAGGTATCGGGCATACCAAGCTGACGGCCTATCTGATTTACCAGAATCCCGTTTACACCCCAGTTCAAACCATCCTGGGAAGCGGTTTCGCTCATGACCATTATAGAGCGCAAGGTATCGATAGAGGCCCCCTTAAGAGCAAGACCGTCAACTACAGACTTCTTGCTAGAGGAATCAGCCTTTAGAGCAACATTTGCCAAGGTATCAGACAGGAACGGCCAATACTCCCCGCTAACAAAAGCGTCTATAAAATCGGCAGGGGTGTCGGCATTGTTCGAACCCATGGTACCGCCATCCATCAACCGGCTGGCACCGGCATGGATAATCATAAAGGCACGTTTCGTATTCGGATTTTTCGAAAGGGGAATGCTAAAGGGCGAATCGCTGGATTCATGAGCGGCCATTACGGCATCGTACACGAACTGCATATAATCGCAAACACGGGAAGAATCAAATTCAGCAGTCTTTTCGCCATCCCTCTTGCTGGTTCGATTATAGTCGATGATTTGCTTCTTCAGCTTGTAAGCACTGGAAGATTCCGGAAAAATTCTGGACTTGATTACAATATTTCCGCCACTGGCAGCCTTGTAATAGGCATTCGCAAAATCAAAATGCTTTTTCCAATAGGGCACACTATTGCGACGACCCGGCGGATCCAACTTATACGAATCCTTCTTCTTTTCGTCAGAGTCGAAAGTTCCATTTCCCGTGGTCAACGAATTGTCAGTCTTTTCTTCGGCAAACTGAACTCGAATCGCAAATACCTCCAAGGTATCTGCAGCAAAACTAAAAGACGCCTGGAACAAAACCAAGGCAAACAAAAGGCTAATCTTATTAAAAAAACTCATCTTCACAACCTCAATCTACAAAAATCAAAAACAGCCGCGCCGGAATCACAACCTAAAAAATTACTGTTCAACAAGCTTAAAACTCCGGGGAACATTCAATTTCCAGGTTCCACCGCTAAAAGACTTTCCGTGGGTCACCTTCTTGATTTTTATTTCCAGGAATCGCTTTTCCCCACGTTCAAAAACAATGGTCTCGGGTAACACATTTCCCTCAAATTCGCGGAACCCGGAAAACTTCAACGTTTCAGGTTTTCCGTCACGTCCCGTATAGGTTAGCTGAACCACTCGCGAATCCTGCAATTCATAGGTAAAGTGACGTCCCGTCCCATCAACGGCTTCGTGGCCAGGCACCACATCCTCGTAATTATCCGGAAGTAACTTACCCTCAAAAAAAGCCGCAATCTGATGGATATGAACCAGGGGTAAGCTCCGGTCATTGAGCAGCCCAACCATATAGCCAACGCCCTTCACATAAAGTTTTTCTGTGGGGAAGGTCATGAGCCAACCTTCTTCCGTCCAAAGCATCGAGGCAACCCCAATGCCCATGGGGCCCGTCAACTCCATGCGATAACGTTTTCCAGGTACAGAAAACAGGACGGCATCCAGCTCCTGATTTTCACCATTCTGGACAATGGTCAGCTTAAACTTAGCCCGCAGACTATCCTGAGGAGCAATTTCCTTTTCCGCCACAGGTGCGTCTGTGCGAACCTTGCCCCCCGTACAGCCGGCAACAACAAACATGGCCAGCACCAAGGCACAGACAGGCAGCAAAGAGAAAAGAGAGCGAAATCTAAACAGCGGCATAAAGCAACCGCCTTTTACTTTTTCTTGATATTAAGGAAGCGTTTTGCTTCAGGATGCTTCGGAATAAGCTTCAGCAATTTCTTGTAGGCAGCCGTGGCTTCAGCCTTATTGCCAAGGGCTTCCTGAATGGCAGCCATATGTTCCCAATAAACGGCATCCTCATCAAACTTCGGATCCTTGATTTCCTGCATGGTCTTCAGGGCCTCTGCATAAAAGCCCTTGCGATACTGCCCCCATGCCTTGGAATCCAGATAAGCCTCAGTGGGAGTTTCCGACTTTTCCATGGCAAGAGCCTTCAAAACCATCTGGAAACCCTTTTCCACTTCGTCTGCGTTGCGGTTCAGGTCAATCAAGGTATAGCCATAATAATTCAGGACTTCGGGCTGATCTACACTGCGGGCGCGAACGCTATCCAACAGGAATTCAAACATCTTGAAGGATTCTTCATAGCGTCCCATGCGTTCCAGATTCATGGCCATCAGCATGCGCACATCCATGTTCAACGAATCGACGGCGGCAATTCCCTCGTAAAATTCCTGTGCCTTGGCACGCTTCGCATTTGCAAGGGCGATCTTGGCAGAATCATACTTATCGGTCTGCAAAATTTCCTGGGCCTCATTAGCCAGAATACGTCCATAGACGCTACGGAACTGCAACTTGTTCCGTTCCACTTCCGCGTTCATCTTGCGCAAAGTTACAGAATCAGCCACTCCGGCCAGCGGGCTCCACTTATCCCAAACGGCGATGAGGGAATCCAGCATCTTGTAGGCCTTGTCATACATCTTTGCAGAGCCGTACATCATGGCCAACATGGCCTTTTCTGCACCCATCGACACAGAGTCAGCCTTCTCGGCATAAAGCACGGCATCGTTCATGCGCTTTTCCTTGACGGCGATTCCAGCCAGGGCGTGGTAAGCATTAGCCGCATAAACCTTCTGGTCGCCCAACGATTCAGCCGCCTGCAGCAGGTGAACCTTGGCGCTATCGACGTCTCCATGAATATTCTCGTAATGGCCCAGGAAGTTTGTCAGCACAGGAGAACGGACACCATCCTCATAGTATTTCTTCTTGAGCAGGGTATATGCAACAGCACGGTCCGTTTCCGCCAAAGTCGTCATCAGGAGAACGACCATGGATTCGTTGTCTTCGCTAGAGCCAGTCAAAGTATCTACGACAGCTCGGGCTTCCTGCAATCGGCGCTGGAACACAAGTCCCTGAACCATCTTGGTCAAATATTCCTTGTTGCCCGTAGCATCGTGAGCCCGTCCAAAAAGATCGATTACAGAAGAATCCTTATGATGTTCCAGCAACAAGTTCAGCTGACGCTGTAACAAGGACGGCATATAGTTCACCTGGGGCAGCAGCAAGTCATAAACACGGATCAGTTCATCCGCATCCTGAACGGCCTCCAGGAACAAGCTATAATCGTAAAGCAAGGTCATGTCCTGATACTTGCTGGAATCAAGGGCTGCCTTGAAATACTTACGACAGGAATCGGCCACACCCGCCTTCACATAAAGGTGTGCCAGCAAGGACAACTGAGAGGCAAGAATCTTACCCTTCAACTTCTGGCCACGCATGGCCTGAATCAAAGCCAGGGAATCATTGCCCTCGGCCATGAGCATTTCGGCCAACTTGAAGGTCAAGAAGCGGTTGTAAGGGTCAGACTCCGCGGCATGCTGCCAGAACACATTGGCCAGAGTCTTTTCGCCACGCATTTCCATTTCGAGAGCGCGGATAAAAGATTCATGGGCGGCATCGATATTTTCAGGAAGGCGCGGTTCCTCGGCACTTACAGCCACACCGCCTTCAGCAATCTGTTTTGCCACAGCGGCGGCAATCGCCAGGGAATCCGCCTTGCTCAAGGTAACGGCCTCTTCCTTTTTCGCAGGAGCGGAACTGCAGGCGTTCAGCAAGAACACCGCCACCACCATCAGCGACAAAAAGAAAGACTTCACCAAAACAGACCTACTCGACAATTACAAAGTTAATCTTGGTATCCGGCGGCAGATAATCGCCATACTTGGGAGAAGTTTCGATCACTGCACCCGGAACAGGATTTTCCATATCTTCGGGAGCCTTGGCGCGCTTGATACGTCCAACCACAAAACCCAGCTTTTCAAGCTTCGGGTAAACTTCGTCAATGGGAGTACCGGCAAAATTCGGCAACAAGGTCTTACCGGTAGTCACACCGGCAGAAATCACCACCTTCACGGTATCGCCAATACGGACCTTTTCACCTGCGATAGGAATCGTACGAATCACCACACCGCGAGGAATGCTCTGGTGGGCCCCCTTCACAATGGCACCCTGCACAAGACCGGCACGGGCCAGAGAAATAGAAGCCTGCTTCTGGCTCTTGCCACGAAGATCAGGAATCTCGACCTGACGGAGCCCCATGCTGCGGGTCAGCTTCACGGTACGGCCAAGCTTTGCCACACGGCCTGCAGCAGGAATCTGCACAAGAACCTTGCCGGAATCAATAGTCGCACTGTAGCGCCCCTCTTCCAGCCATTCAAACTTAAAACCAGCATCTGTCAGCGCAGCCTCGGCAGCCTCCTGACTCATGCCTTCCAGATTGGGAACCTCACCCGTGCTGGCAAACTTACCGGCAAAAGCGGGCATCAATACTTTATCTACAGCCAAGGCGAGAAACACCAAAAGGACAATCCAGATAGCGATAGCCTTAACCACGGGAGCCTTTTTCAGCCACCCGCCAACACGACCCACAAGGGATTTTAATTTATCCATATTAGCCCTTGCTAGCCTTTTCCTGCAGGGCGTTTTCGTCGAAGATGACGATATCCTTGCCGGTCATAGCAATAGCATTCGCCTTCACCAACATAGAGCAAATGCGGCTAACCGTTTCACGGGTAGTACCAGACATGTCGGCCAGCTGCTGCTGGGTGGGGCGGTTGTGAATAACAGTTACCATAGTGCCGGCATCAGTATGAATGCGAACACCACGTTCTTCCATCAAGTTCAGAAGAGTTCCAGCCACGCGTCCGCTTACAGACATCGTAGACAAGGAACCGATCTGCTTGTTTGCCTTACGCAGACGCTTACTAATTTCGCTCAGCAGCGCCATGGCAATTTCGGGAGTCTGACGAATCAGGGTCAAGAAGGATTCACGGTGAATGATCATCATCTGGGCATCCGTCACCGTACGCACAGAGGCAGACCTAGGTTCACCGTCAATCAAGCTCATTTCGCCAAAGAAGTCACCGCGTTCCAGGAACGAAAGAATCGTCTCACGACCATCAACGCCGGTCATGTACACCTGGACGGAACCGGAGGCGATCAGATACAGAGCCTGCATCGAGTCGTCGCCCTCCAGCACCACGGTTTCATCGCGGTTATAGTTCTGGACAACAACCAGATTGGCCAGCATCGAAAGCTGATCCTCGTTCAATTCAGAAAAGAGCTCCACACCCTTCAGCAAACCAACAACGTTATTGTCCATAAGAACTTCTCCTTCCGCTTCAATTAGTCCATGTCAACGATAATGCTCTGATCGCGCTTAGCACCGATAGAAATCATACCGATCTTCACGCCAACCAGTTCTGCCATACGGTTCAGGTACTTCTTAGCATTTTCCGGAAGATCTTCCATCTTGCGGCACTTGGTAGTATCGCACTTCCAGCCCGGCATTTCTTCGTAAACCGGCACGCAACGACCGACCTTGGACAGCTGGTTCGGGAACACTTCGATCTTTTCGCCATCGCATTCGTAGTGAGTGCAGATCTTGATGGTGTCGAAAGTATCCAGGACGTCAAGCTTGGTGATAGCCAGGTGAGTCAGGCCGTTAACGATAGCAGCCTTGCGGACAACCGGAGCGTCGAACCAACCGCAGCGACGGTTACGACCGGTGGTTGCACCATATTCGTTACCGATCTTACGGAGGGTGTCACCCATTTCGTCCAGAAGTTCAGTGGGGAACGGACCGTTACCAACGCGAGTGGTATAAGCCTTGACAACACCAACGACCTGGTCGATAGCGGTGGGGCCGATACCTGCGCCGCAGCTTGCATAACCAGCAACAGTGTTGCTGGAGGTCACGTACGGGTAAGTACCCTGGTCCACGTCCAGGATGGTGCCCTGAGCGCCTTCGAACACCAGCTTCTTGCCTTCCTTCACAGCCTTGAACAGGAGGGCGCTAGTATCGCAGACGAACGGCTTGATCTTCTGACCCAGTTCCAGGTAATCCTTGATCACCACTTCCGGATCAATTTCGGGAACATCGTACATCACCTTGAATTCTTCGTTATGAACCTTGGCCATAGCTTCGACGCGGGGGCGCAGTTCACGTTCGTCCATCAAGTCACCGACGCGAACACCGATACGGTTCACCTTGTCGCTGTAGCAGGGGCCAATGCCGCGGCCGGTAGTACCGATAGCAGCCTTGCCAGCCTTCTTTTCCTTGGCCTTGTCCAGAGCAGAGTGGTACGGCAGCACGACCTGAGCATTGTCAGCAATGAACAGGTGGCCTTCCGGGTTGATGCCCTTAGTATGGAGGTCGGCAATTTCTGCAAGAGTCTGGATCGGATCCAGCACAACGCCGTTACCAATAACGCAAAGCTTGTCGTCATGCATAATGCCAGACGGAATCAGATGGAACACAAACTTCTTGTCACCCACTTCAACAGTGTGACCAGCGTTTGCACCGCCCTGGAAACGCACCACGATATTTGCGTCCAGAGTCAAGAAATCCACAACCTTGGCCTTACCTTCGTCACCCCACTGGGAGCCGATTACAACACGATTTGCCATATATCCTTCGTTTTGTTTATGACCCATTCGGGTCGATTAGTTAAACAGGAAATTAGCTACCCAGAGCGTTTCTCCGGGACCTTTTTCGCCTACAAGATAGTAAAGAGCGTAAAGCGGAAAGGATAAAGGCTAAAGAAATGACGCATAAAAACCTGCTTTACACTTTAAACTTTAACCTTTAAGCTAAAAAGGGCGGAGCCCCGCCCCTCGCTCCAACCGGCAAAGCCGTTTTCCGCTACCCCACCCAGCGGGGACACCCCGCAACACCCCACAGCAGAAAGTACAGACAAGGTAACAGATGCAAGGTATGAGGTAGTGAGCGACGAGCCGCATGCCTTTGTGCTGTCATCCTGAGCGGAACGAAGTGGAGTCGAAGGATCCAGTGAGAGGACGAGGCGTGAGGTCACAGGCATCAGGCGCGAGGTAGTGAGCGACGGAGGCGCCTAATGTCACCCTGAAGGCGCTCAGGGTCTCGTGCGTTCATGGGATTCTGAAACAAGTTCAGAATGACAGTCCACACAGTTCACTTCTTTCGTATCTCATAATTCATATCTAAATTCCTCCTCCGCAAAAAAGGAACAGTGAAGTCGAACTTCACTGTTCCTTTTTTATTGTTAACAGCTCAAACCTCTAGGTAGCAAAGCTACCGACCTCAAGCCTCAAACCCAATAACTAGGGTACGTCTACGGAATCCAGGATCTTCTGGACTACAGTTTCTGCAGAAATTTCTTCCGCTTCAGCTTCATAGCTCAAGATGATACGATGGCGGAGAACTTCCATAGCCACAGCCTTCACATCTTCCGGAGTCACGTAGGCACGGCCCTGGATAAAGGCATGAGCCTTTGCAGCCTGGGCAAGACCAATGGAGGCACGGGGAGAAGCTCCCACTTCAATGAAGCCCACCAGATCAGCGCGCTTGATGCTGCCCGGATCACGGGTAGCCAACACCAGGTTCACGATATATTCGCGGACACGTTCGTCCACATAAACCTGCTTCACAAGCTCACGAGCCTTCAGGATATCTTCCTTGGTGGCCACAGCATTAGGCTGACGGAGACCAGCACCGGCGACAGCATCCAGGATGCGCATTTCATCGGCCTTGTTGGGGTAAGAAACCTTCACCTTCAAAAGGAAACGGTCCACCTGGGCTTCGGGCAGCGGGTAGGTACCTTCCTGTTCGATGGGGTTCTGGGTAGCCAAAACCAGGAACGGTTCATCCAGCTTGAAAGTTTCGTCGCCAATAGTAATATGGCGTTCCTGCATGGCTTCCAGCAAAGCACTCTGAACCTTACTGGGAGCGCGGTTGATTTCGTCAGCCAGCACCAGGTTGGTAAACAGAGGGCCCTTGCGAGTTTCAAACTTAGCTTCGCGGGCGTTATAGATTGTAGTACCCAGCAAGTCAGCCGGCAGCAAGTCCGGAGTGAACTGGATTCGCTTGAAGTCCAAAGAAACGGCATCAGCAAAAGCCTTCACCGCGGTAGTCTTTGCAAGACCCGGAAGGCCTTCCAGAAGAACGTGACCATCAGCAAGAATACCAGTCAAAATACTTTCCACCATGGCCTTCTGGCCAATGACGGTATCTTCCACTTCACGCAGCAGATTCTGACAGAAAGCGCTCTGCTGACGAATCTTTTCAGAAAGTTCCTGAATATCCATTTTATTATTCCTCAAATTATTTCAAACTGAATTTAGCAAATTTCATAAAAGGGATGAGGTACGAGAGACGAGAGAAAAAATCAGATACGAGATACGAGTTATTATAATCGCGCCGAAGACGCCTAACTTATTAATTCATATCTAATTTCCTGGATTCTTCGACTTCGTGCTTCGCACTCCGCTCAGAATGACACGTAGACGAATCACCGCTCACCGCTCATAACTCACAGCTCACCACTCTTCCCTGATTCCCATTAGTTTCATGGCCAGTTTCCAGGTTTCCCTGTTTTCAAAGCCGTCACGTTTGCCGCCACCATAGCGGGCATGGGAGAATTCTTCCAACAGGGATTCCCATCCTTCCAGATCGCCCTGCTTCTGCAGCACTTCCAAGTTAACCTTTTCTGCATCTAGGTAAAAACGTTCAGCCGCATATTCCTTGCAGATTGCCTCCAGATCCAAAAGCCACTGGCGACTATCAGCCGAATTCACACGCTGTTTCAGAACAGTCATCTTCCCCAGCAATTCACTTTCGGCAGCCTTTTTAGCCGTCATGGCAGCACGGTTCGAGGCACGGCGTTTCATCCGTAGCATCCCAGCCAAAAGCACGACAACCGCCACCATAACGCCAATCATCACAGGCAGCACACTGGCAGGAGCATCCACACGCAAGGGCACGCTTTCGGTTCGCAAGGTCAAGGGCATCCCCATCTGAGTGGGAATATCGTACTTCAACACGGGAATATTCAGATTCCCCGTATCCTGAGCCAAAATCTTATAGTTAAAAGTAATGGAAGCGATTTCCTTCCCGTCCTTAACGGAGCGGGCCGATTCCTGGCTAACGCCAATCTGCTCCAACCCCTTTGCGGTGGCTGAGTTCGTAGGCAATACCAGCAAGGCGCTTCCGCTAACACTCCAGCTCACCGTCACCGGAAAGTCAATGGTATCCCCCACAACGGCATTCATGGGCAACAAAGTCCCATCCTGGGAATGAACCCCTGCCACAACGGTAATCCCCAACTGTTCCGCAGAGGGCATCTGAATTTCTTCTACCGCAGCACTATCCTGGGCCGCCTCCACATTCAAAGAATCATTTTCCATACCGCAGAATATACAAAAATCAATATGGATGGGGTTTGTCCATACTTTATAAAAAAAGAAGGGTCCGCCTTAACGACGGATCCCTCTTCAATGACTCGCTAGAGCAGCAATTAGTCAGCGATATGAATCTGCTGAACCTTCATGCCAGAAGACTGCTTGACCACAACCAGATAGTTGCCTGCAGTCAGGCCATTCAGCTGGATCTGAGTCATACCAGCTTCTGCCTTTACAGCGGGAACAACCACGCGGCCCTGCATATCCATCACAGACACGCGTGCGGCGTTAGTCAGCTGGACATAGGCGATCTTTTCAGAAACGCTGATCTTCATCTGCTGAGCCTGAGCCACTTCGGCAATGCCATCAACCGGACCCGGATCGACAATTTCAACAGCCTGGCCATCAGCGGACTTCAAGGCCAGATTAGAAATAGCCACCTGAGGTTCATCCCAGTTATTCAAGACAAGGGCCAGGTAAACACCACCAGACTGGGTAGCAGTGAATTCGCAGGTCTGAGCAACAGTCTGGCCGCCAACAAGCTTCTTCATGGCACCGCACAGCTGCTCAGTCATAGTTTCATCAGCATACACGGCGTAAGTCAGCCACAAGTTAGAACCTTCGGACTGGGTAGCGTCCCAACTCATGACATAAGCCTTGCCGGCTTCAACGCTTTCTACCTTTCGATAGACTTCGCGCTTGTCGCCCTTAATCAGCTTACCCATGTAAACGCCAGTGTTGGATTCGTCGGAAAGTTCCACAGAGGTAGAGTTCCAACCGTAAGCACCGGAGTTTTCGTAGTAGGTGGTAGTATCCTTACAGGCGTCTTCAGGAATAGTAAAGGTCTGAGGTTCAACCGGAGTTGCCTTGGCAAGGTTCTGCATGTTACCAGACATCAGCAAGCCGGTCAGCAAACGGAGGGAAGAATGGAAGTATCCCTGCTGCTGAGACATAAGAGCACCATAGTTGGTATTCAGAAGGTCCTTATACTTTTCGTCTACGATAAGAACGGAGCTCAAGGTACCAATAGAAGAACCATTGGCCTTGCAACCATTGGACTTACAAGGTTCACCATTCTGGTTAATCGTACCATCAGGCTTCATATTGATATAGAGCTGACCATTGTTCCTGGTGCTTACCCAGGCAGCCAACTTGGTAGAAAGTTCCTTTGCATCGGAGTGACCATACCAGGCATAACTCCAGGCCCAACGCCAAGGAGCGCGGACAGCATCATAGTCGTAACCGGCGAAGTTGTAGCCGTTATTACCGACAATGGGCTGGAAAGTGTTATTGTCTGCCCAACCAGAGGGAATACCCGTGCTAGCGTTCTGATTCTTCTTCAGCAAATTGTAGTTGGTAGTGATAGCGGATGCCCAGAAGCTGCTGTTACCGGTATCCACATCCTTGAACAATTCGTAAGCGGCAGGGCTAACATAGCTGGGGTTCTTGTACGGATCCCACTGGTCACCCAGCTTGTGCATACCATTGCTGGAGAATTCGCTCTTACGCATGTTGGCAACCAAGGTTGCTGCGTCAGACAAGTACTGGGAATTACCGAACTGGTAATAAGCCATGATCAAGGCCACAGCCACATCTTCTTCGGCATCAGTAGCACCACCGGTACCAATAGCGCCACCGAATCCCTGGATGTTCCAGTTCATGATGCCGTTACCGTTCATGTTCTTCTTGTAGTAATTCCAGAGCTTCTTGAATTGGCTTTCGTAGCTGGTCTGATTGTCACTGAAATACACGCACATGAGCATGCCGTAGCCAATACCTTCAGAGACAGTACGAGCCTTGTCATCGAACTTGATACGGGCGAGATCACCCTGTTCTTCGTAGTATTCCTTCAGGTAGGTGACAAACTGGTTCTTAAGCATGGTAGAAGCAGTCTGACCAGCGCAGTTCCAGACATCGGCAATAACACTGGTATGCGGATAGCCATGAGCCTGAGGATAGGGGAACTTTACAGCAGCGGAAGCAACCGTAGCTGCAGCAAGACCAATAAGAGCTAAACGTTTAATCATTACTTATTGCTCCAAGGAATAGTCTTCACCATGGAAGACTGTTTAACATTCACGAAATAGTTGCCGTGAGCGACTTCACCCAAATCCATCACGTTAGAGCCAGCAGATACGTACTTAACGACGTTCTTTACGGTACGTCCAGCCATATCAACAACCTGCACGGTAACAAAGCCAGAATGCTTTGCAGTCATCACAAGCTTATTGCCGTTCATACGAGCGTTCATGCTCACGTTAGCCATGGTCTTAGGAGTGATACCTTCAATCATGGACAGGTTGCCAGCACCGATATTGATCATGATTGTTTCGTCAATAGCTTCATAAGTTTCAGCTTCGGGGGCAACAGCGTGAATGGTAATGGTAGCATCGACGTTACCAGCCACCAGCATTTCACCGTCCTGAGTTGCATAACCTTCCGGAGTAATGGTATAGGTCACAGGAACCTTATGAGCTTCAACAGTAAACACCTGAGTCGTGGAACCCAATGCAACAGTCTGGTTCTTGAAATACTTGGTATTCAGGGAGTTCACATTCTTTGCATAGGTAAAGGTCACGGTAGTATCAAGAGCGCGATAACCGGGAACAGCAGCTGCAGTAGCGCGGATATGGGCAACACCGACACTCTTGAAGGAAGCGATCCAGACCTGCTGATTCTTGTAGGAATAGCAGTTTGCAGAAGTACAGGTCATCTTCTCAACAGAAACCACATCCGGATTGTCAGAGGTGTAAGTAATGGGGCTACCTTCGATAGTAACAGTTTCGTTCATCTTCTGCTGCATCTTGGAATCACCGGAGAAGTTCTGGCAACCGCTACCACTCAGACGGCAGGTCACATTGGGCTGGGTAAAGGTCTGGTTCGGCATAGCGGTAATGTTCACCACAGTCTGAGAACCGTCGTTACCAGTCATAATTGCCACACCGGCACCATGAATCTTGATGGAACCAGCTTCGATAGTAGCAACAGATTCATCGCTAGAAGTATAAGTACAGGAAGCGCTAGCCTTGCCTTCAATGGAAGTTTCCATTTCAGAAGCAGAAGCGTGAGCGAAGGCGCAAGCACCAGTGTGCTTACCGGCAGTAATAGAGTCTGCCCAGGTGCCTGCTCTAGACTTAGAGGTAAGATAGTTCTTGACGATAGTGCCAGAAGTGGTGTAGCTAGCTTCATTCAAGGCAGCCTTGGAATTCAACACGGTGCTACCCTTGAACATGGCAGAAGCTTCAGGCTTATTGCCGACAGTTTCGTGACGCAGAGACCAGTTACAGTTGGAAATACCCTTACCATCCAGGTAGTCCAGCCATTCCTTAGAGCTGCCTTCGCTAATGCTACCGGCACCAGAAGCTTCGGTAGTACCCCATTCGGTAACAAACACGGCATTGTTGCTCAAGCAACCTTCAATGGCATTCTTGAAAGCCCCCAAGGTATGTGTTGCTGCGTAGAAATGGAACACGTAGCCTACGTTGGTCTGGTTAACGCCACCGCAGCTACCCATCTGGGAGTAGAAGGGGGTGCCCACCAGGGCCAGGTTCGGGGAGCCATTTGTACGGATGGCGCTGATAACGGTGTTTGCATAGGAAGCAATTTCACCCATGCCATCATTAACAGGTTCGTTGAACACTTCCCAGATGATATTGGGAACGTTGGCATACTTTGCAGCCATACGGCCAAAGAAATCCGTTGCCAAAGCCTGTTCGCTTCTTGCGCGATGGCTATGCCAGTCAACGATGATGTAGATATCGTTTTCAATGGCGACCTTCACCATGTTGTCCAGCTTAGCTTCCAAGCCAGACGGATTGCTCTTATAGGATGCGGCAACCTTTTCGTCGCTATTGTTACTGCAGTCGCTTTCCTTATAGCAATCAATTGCCATGGCAAAACGGAAAACATCGATGCCAAGCTTTTCGGCAGCCCAGCTGATCACTTCGGAATTGTAATAGGGGGAGCCGGTAGCATCGGACCAGAACAGGCTCATACCGCGGAGGGTCACCTGCTTTCCGCTGGAAATGCTAACAACCTTGCTACCACTGGTACCCAAAGCACCATAGGCAGAAACGGGACCGACACGGAGCGGCTTAACTCCATCGTAGACTCCTGCAGCAAAGGAAACTGCGCAGGACAAAAGTAGTGTCGACAATAACTTTTTCATACTAAAAACTCTCCGGCTAAAATATTTACCATCCCAATAGTAAAGTTAATTTACTATGCCTAGTTTTATAACCCTTGAACTAGCTATTTTTTGTTTACATAGGTAGACAAAAAGCCCGCCAGAGGCGGGCCTGTGATATTCTGCACGTTTTAGACTACGTTTCGTTTACAATAGTTTACCACATTGACAGTCAACTACTTAACAAAACCGCCATTCAGCAACGTTGCAAACAAGTTCATCAAGATTTCCTTGAAGTAAGTACCAGTGTATCCCACCGGATTGTAGCCTGCCATTTCGTTGTTGAATCTAGCGTAGCAAGCATCCAGCCAGGGCTGATTTACACCCATACCCATCAAGCAGTAAGCACCGATAAAGTGGGTACCCTTAATAGAACTGGTAGAAAGTTCGCCAGTAAGATAGTTATAGGAGTAATCAGAAAGGGCGTTAGGATCGCCTGCAGTTGCAGTAGAGATGAAGGTAGACATCTTGGTCAAGATAGTCTGCGCTTCTGCACTCTGATTCCAGTAGTAATCCCAGGCAATACGCCAGGGAATACGCACAGATTCCTTATCGAACAGCATATAGGACTTGGCGGCAGATCCATTCTTCGGGTCAGTAGCTTCTGCGGCTGCGTTAGACCAATCCGGGAACAGAGGGATAGCGCCCTTATCCTGAACATCCATCATGTACTTGTAGTTTGCAGCCAGGATGTCCAACCACTTACCTTCGGGCTGAACGGCATCAAACAGGCGGATTGCAGCCGGGGAAAGGTAGCTCAGGTTATAGACGTCCTTGTTTGCCCAGGTGTCACCCGGACGGATCAACAGATTTTCGGGATTGATACCCTTGAGCTTAACGGCATCCAGCAAGACAAGAGCGTCAGCCAGATAGTATCCACCGCCCCACTTGCTTTCTGCAAGAATCAGAGAGGTAGCCACATCAAGGTCAGCATCCAGAGCGGCAGAGTTAGAAACGGTATTGCTGAAAGACTGCAGTTCCCAGGGCATCAAGCCAGCGGTATTGTAGTCACGGGCCACCACGTTGTAAGCCCACAGAGCGTTGTACAGGTCCTTATCGTTGTGAAGGACTGCGAGCAACATACCATAGCCGATACCTTCAGAAACGGTACAACCCAACTTACGACGGAGAGCCACCGTAAAGTTCACGCCATTCCAAGATTGCATATCGGTAAGTTCGCACTGTTCGCCCGTACCGCCATCCCAAATCACTCGGGCCGGATTCGGATGAGGGGCACCCATCTTGGCAGTCATAATATACTGTCCCTGGGAACCGGTGAACATTTCGTAGTTGAGGGTAGAACCACCGGCAACTTCATCATTAAGATAAATAATCCAGCGCTTTTTCCAAGTTTCGTAGAACGCGTCGGAAACTGCGGGAGATGCTCCTGCAGGCAGTGCGACAGTAGAAACAGCAGCTGCGGCAGAAGATGCGGGCTGTTCCGGAGAGGACTCGCCACCTTCATTGCCTCCAACGGGAGAGCTAGTGGGGTCCATAGAACCCTGAGAGTCAGAAGAAACAATAACAGACGGATCATCCGGATTGACAACAGGATCGGAACCGGCAGAGGAATCATCACCACAAGCATATAAAGCAAAAGCTATAGGCAATGCAAGGAAAGCTTTCGAAATATTCATGAGCACCTCATTTTTTGAGTAGTCCTAATATATAATAAAAAGGGGAATTCCGTCAAGCGAAATTCCCCTTTTCTAGAATCTTGTGAGTTAAATTACTTCACGAGGATCTTCTGGTTCATGACAGCGGACTTGCCAGCAGCGCGAACCATATAGACACCAGCCTGAACCTTGGAGAGGTCCATGGTCTTCACGGAGGAAGCGGTCATAACAACCTGACCCTGGAGGTTAACGATTTCAGCCTTAGCAACGGTCACACCGAAGGAGAGGGTGCGGCCAGCGAGGGTTGCCTTAACTGCGCTTGCAGCCTTAACAGTGTTGATAGCGGCGTCGCCGGAGCATACAGCAGCGCCAGAACCGTTGGACTTGCAAGTGAATGCAGGTTCAGCAGCAGCAGACTTTGCACCAGAGCAGGTACCCTTAGGACCGACTTCGAAAATACGGAGCTGACCCTGAGCGTCAGAAGCCTGACCATCCAGCTTGAACTTAACAGCGGTAGCTGCAGCGAAAGCGTCAGCGCAACCGCCCGGCAGCTTTTTATCTGCCCAAGTGGGCTGCTTGAAGTCTGCGATAGCCTTGTCAGCCTTGGTCGGAGTAGCAGCCTTGGTGAGGGTCACGCTACAAGAAGCGTCGCCTGCATCCGGAGTTGCAACTTCGAGAGTCACAGCGAGGTCAGAAGTATAGGTAGCGCAGAGACCACCAGCAGCGGTGATGTCCATCGGATCCTGGCTAGCACCAACAGTGTTGAAGCCGAAGCCAACGAAGTTGTACGGATATTCAGCGGTCTGACCGGTAGTGGTCGGGTCGACGAGAACGTACTTGATGGTTGCATAACCGAGGTTTTCAATCATCGGCTGAACGAGGGATTCGTACTGGTCAGCTTCGTACGGATAGATAGCGTAGGAACCACCCTTGTCGTTCTTACGGTCATCATAGTCGTACCAGTAACCCATAGTGGTTTCTTCGCAAACCTGGTATTCGTACATGCAATCTCCACCAGTGTTAACCTGCTGGTTGGTGCCATCGAACCAAATTTCGAGGTTAACGGCAGCGGATGCCATTGCAGCCATGGAAACTGCAGAAAGTGCAATAAGTTTCTTATTCATAGTATCTCTCTCTTTTTTTTCCCGACACCGGGAAGGGGTTTGGTTGAAATATATATACTTTTTTTTGGAATAGTATTTTTTTTAGTGTAAAAAAGCGTATGTTAGTATTTTTTTACACTACTTTTTCTTCTTCGGGGCGTAATTCACTTCCGGACGGAGAACCAGACCGGCAGTCACCATCAAAGACACGATGTTTTCGTCATGATCCTGACTAATATCGTACATGGCGACACCAGCCAAGCTTTCATCCTTAACCATCATGCTAATAGCCTTCACAGAAGGAATACCCATGAAGACAATGGTTTCAGAGTTACTTACAGCCACTTCAGAGGAAGATTCTTCATCAAAGTTCACCTTGTAGTCCGGAGCTTCGAACTTCTTCATCAGTTCCTTATAGGCCAAGTAACCTTCGTTACCGCTACCTACACCCTGATGAGAAGAACCCAGGCCGCTTGCACCGGCAAAGGACTTACCATACATGGGAACAATGGGAACGATCTTGTCGCTGGAGACACCCTTGCCAGACAGAGCGCGAACAGCGGATTCCACGTCCTGCTTAGAAAGGTTGGGCTTGACGGATTCTGCAGATTCGTCCATCTGGTCGCCTACAGACAGTGTGACATAGTCAGCCTGGCTGATTGCATCGGAATAGGCATCCATGGTTGCAGCATAGGCCATCACGGAAACAGACTTGGAACCCAGCTTATCCTTGAGAGCGGAAACCAGCTTGCCAATGTCGGCGGCATCATCGCCAGTTGCATTGGTCCAGTCCAGTTCCACACCACCAAGATTATACTTTTCGACCCATTCCATAGCAGCATCGCAGAAAGCGGAAAGCTTGGAATCGTCACCGGCGATAGCCTTCAAATTGCCTTCGTTTTCGAAGCCACCGATGGATGCCACCAGGGAAACGCCATTTTCAGAAGAAAGCTTGGCCAACTCTTCGAAGTTAGCGGCATCGCTTTCGTCTGCGTAGGCAATGCTACCGTCTTCAGCCGGAGCCAAAGAGGCATAATGGATATCTGTCACGAACTGGTAACGAACATCCTTCGGGAAGAACTGGCTATACTGAGCCCAGGACGGGTAGTATCCAACGACCTTAAAAGGAGCCGCAACGGCAGCAGCAACAAGAGAAGCTAAAGCGATAAAAGAAAGCTTTTTCATAAAAACCTCGCTACGGATTACCGATTAAATAAACTTCACCGTCAACTTCGGACTTGCAGTAAAGATCAGCGGAGAAATCCCAAACTTCACCAGTGTTGCCAACAGGTGCAGCATTGGGGCTCATGGCCTGAGTAGACGTCTTCTTCTTCTGGTAAGTACTGTCTCTCGGAGCACGGTCTACATAATCCTTAACTTCTTTAGTCTCAATGGTGTAGATAGTATCCTTCGGAACGATAGAAGAATCGCCTTCTGCAAGATGCTTCTGATAGGAGGAAAGCAACATTGTGGTATCCTTGCCGTCAGCATCCACATAACTAATCTTAGTTGCGGAGTGAGTAGTATCGGCTCGTTCGGTTACGTTCCAAGTAGTGTCGTAAACCGTTACAGTGGTATCATAGCGGGTAACCGTAACGTCCAGCTGCTTGATGACAGCGTTATCGCCTGCACGGCAGAAACGGTAGGCACGACCTTCATAACGGCCAGCACGAATGTACTGATACTTGATCAAGTTGGAATCAACAGGAACAGACTTCAGGAAAGCCAGGTCTGCAGAAGCCTTGTTACCGTAAATGTGGTACGGATTCAAGGCCAGGCGGTACTGCATCGCGGTCTGACCGAAGATGTTGATGGAAGAGTCCGGATTGTACATACCGTTCAGGAATGCGGCAGAACCAGGCCAGTAACTTTCGCTAAGACCAGCATAGTTAAGGAAGATTTCCTTTACTGCGGTAGAATCATCAAAATAGGCAGTCCATTCGGCATCGTCGTTGAGGATGATACCGGAGACATAAGTCTTCTTGACCTGCTGTTCTGCCTTGGTCTTGGCAGAGGCGAGCTTTTGTTCATAGGTCTTATCGGAAGAGTCTGCCTCGATAGCAGCCTGAGTCAGCTGCTCGGTAATCAGATTACGAAGAACAGCATTGGAATCAGCCACGGCAGACAGGGCCTGATAGGTTCCCAGGTCCGGATTGACTCTTGCATATTCAGACACACTAAAATCAGAGGGCCAGTTTTCGGCGTCGCTATTGCTAATGCTATCTGCAGAGCAGGCAACCAAAGCGATTGCTGCAGCGAGGCCCATGCCATACTTAAACATCTTATTCATGATAACCTCCTAGAACAGAACCGTAATGTTACCGGCAATCAAGAGCTTGCTCAGGCTCAATTCGCTAGGCTGAGCAAAAGCGACTCCGTTTTCATCAACGGCAATGCCCGTGTAGTTAACAGTGTTGGTCAGGAGACCTCCCTGGAGATCCAGGACCGCACCGGGGCCCAACTTAATCTGCAAGCCACCCATGGCCAGCATTTCATCAATGTCATTAACAATGACTGTTTCAGACAGAGGCAGACCGCTACCAAATTCCTTAGTCAGCATCTGCATGCCGCCGAGGATAGTGAAGGGGCCCCAAACGTCTGCGGTAAGGCCAGCAACAACGCGGGAAGTCTTACGCTTCAGGTAGTTGCTTTCTTCTGCGGATTCGAAGGATCCCTGCAGAATGAGTCGGCGGTTCAGACCGAGGAACGGAGCCACATTCAGGCCAAGACCTGCACCGATAGTGGTATAGTCGTTATCGACATCGCTGCTATGGCTATACTGAGAGAAACGACCATTAATGGTAATGGCATCGTTCCAAGCCACGTTAGCGTTCAGGGCGAAACCTACACGGTCGGGAGTTGCCAGACCCATGGGCATAGCCATGTTGACAGAAGGATCGACAAATTCAGAATAGCTAGCGTATTCCAACAGCTTGCTAGCAACAGCTTCGTAACCATTCTTGTAGAAGTGGCCCAGTCTGTAGTTGTTAGCCAGACGACCGAATGCATAGTAGGAGTCAACAGAGGAACCATTCAAGATCGGGGTTTCAGCGTCTTCAGACTTAGTCATCAAGTTCTGCTGCTGCAAAACGTTGACATTGTAAATGCTGAAGTACATGTTTTCAAGGCTACCGGAACGGAAGCGGCTGACCACATCAGCGTCGGCGCCAGAAATGTTAGCATCGCCATTCAGGATCGTTGCACCGCCAACATAGTAGGCAGAAGCAGCCTGTTCAGACCAGAACTTTTCGTCGTTCTTGACGATGGTTGCCTTAACATCAAAGTTAACACCAGCAATGTCACCGTTTACATAGGGAGACACATGCAGAGCCATGCCAGAAACGTTTTCAATTTCTTCGTCGCTCCAATGCTTACCGAGAGTCATACCGTCGGCCACATAGAACTTAGTCTGGAAAACAGAGTCCTTGCCGTTGTCGTCAAGAGCCTTGCCGTTTTCATCGAACACGGGGTAATCGTAGCTCTCAACCTTATAGTTGTGGATGGTATCGAGAACCAGGGAGTCGCGGGACAAGGTCCACTTGGAGCCACCGATTTCAGCATCGATACCGGCGCGGATCTTACCGTCCATGATCATGTCCTTGGTGTCATAACCAATAACACCGGTGTAGACCATGTTGTCTTCGTAGTACAGGTTCTTGATAGCAGCATCTTCCTTGGAACGGGAAGACTTCTGACGGTCAAAGGTGTAGACGAAGTTACCACCGATGGTTGCGCCAAAGGCTTCAACGCCCAGGTTTGCGCCATAGAGGTAGCGGTCGCTCCAGTCAAAGTCGAAGAAGACTTCATCGGCCTTCTTGGCGATATTGCGGATACGGGCACCAGTCATCTGGACGTAAAGGTTGGACAGGGGGCCCATATCGAAGCTATTGTACTTGAAGTTCAAGCCCTGCAGCAAACGATTGGAAGAGGTATCCAAGTTGCGCAAAGCAAGAGCTTCCTGACGCTTGGCAAAGAAGATTTCCGGTTCCTGCAGAATTTCAGCCTGGGGCACGTAAATGGTGAGAGGAGTATAACCAACTCTCATGTAGCCAAGATTGAAGTCGACGTGCTTGTCGAGAATCTTGCCATCGTAGCTAAACCAGTGACCGATCACAGGGTTGATCGGTTCGTCGTAAGCGCTCTGCCAATCCTTGTGGAGACGGAGTTCTACTCGAGCTTCAGTTTCTGCACTGGGACGAGCGTTAACCTTGAGGTTTACGTCGGTGTAGGCCTGGTTTTCACGCTGGTCAGCTTCGTTGTAAAGCTGATCGGAACTCATGGTGGAAGAAAGAACCCCACCCTTAGCCGTACCGCCAATGCGAAGACCCAAGACTGAAGAATTCATAGAATCAAGAGTATTGAGGAGGCTCTGCTGACGTTCGACCAAGGTCGAATCTGCAGCGGCAGCGTATACTGCGGCTCCGCAAAGAAGAAGCGAGATTCTGGAAGTCATCTTAAACATATCCTTATTCATTTTCATCTTGCGCCTCCCTTAGAAATTCACGTTCAAGATGGCCTGAACAACAGCCTGGGAGAATTTATGAGTGTATTCGGCAAGGTTCTGGGTATTGCCATCGACATCTGTAACCGTTACATCGGCATAGTTAGGCACATTGGATCCAGCACCTTCTGTGGTATTATATGTGTTTTCAACATTAATCATACCATAGTTCAGCTCGAGATAGACACCTTCTGCGACTGTGTAGTCGAGACCCACCATCCACTGCATCTGCTTACCCTTCAGCAACGGAGTCTCGTAACCCGGAGCAACGTTGAGTATCGGACTAGAAGATACAGCATCAAATGTGGTGTTAATCATCTGGAGACCAGCGTTAATACCGAGACGCGGCATGTACTGAACGTAGAGGCCTGCGTTGATGAAGTCCATGCTCAGTTCACCCTTGTCAGCGAAATAGGGCTTGAATTCATCAGTGAGTTCCTGAGTCTTTACAGCATGCTTGTAGCTGCCGGACAGTTCAAGAGGCAGAGAGAAGCCAAGCATCTTGAACACATCCACCTTAAGACCTGCACCGAATTCCTGGAATTCAGCTTCCTTCATGAAGACGTTGTCGCTCTTCTTCTGCTTCAGCATAGAGAAGATGGCGTTTGCTTCGGCGAAATCCTGGAAGCCAAACTTCATGTCGATGTTGAAACCACTGCGGTTCGGAGTAGCAAAGCCATTGGGCAAGCTCATCTGAACAGACTTATCGAGCATGAAGCTCATCAAAGCCAATTCCCTGCGGGTGTAAACAGAAGTGCTATAGGCATTTCTCTGGATCGGAGCGATGTTGTAGCTGTTGGTCTGACCCTTAATGGTCGGGTCATCGGTATTAGCCAACTGGGTTCCCACCGGAGTAAACTTCGGATCGTAGTAGTACAGAGAACTGAAGGTGGAGTAGAGCGGAGAGTTAACACCGTAGCGGCTAACGTTACCGTCCTTATCGGAATTCAGAGTACGGGTAGCGAAGAACTGCGGAGACTGAGCAAGGTTGTTGAACCAGTTGCTGTCATTCATCACGTAGTTAGCTGCCAACTGGATGTCCAGACCGACAGGGAGCTTGTAACCAGCATTGAAGGAAATATTCAATGCAGAACCGTTGTCATCTTCGGTAACTTCGTTATAGGCGACTACATTGCCGAATTCATCGAAAGCAGGCTCAAAGTGGCGCTGTTCATCGCTGGACATGGCGTATTCACCCATCACATCCAAGGTCAGGCTCTTGTTGCCGAGAATGCCAGCAATGTCGGCACCGGCGCGAGCAGAAATGATCGAGGTGTTCTGCGGATCAGTTTCATACGGGTTGATGGGCTGATACACAGTATAGCCACCATCTTCGAAAGTACTGGGGTTAAGAATCGGGCCTTCCAATTCACCAGTTTCGGTGTTGTAGTAGCTCAGCTGACCATTGTAGATGACTTCCTGATACTGAGTACGGTAGGTATTGGTGAAGCTTGCGCTATCATCAAAGACCAACATACCAGTAAAGCCGAGGAAGACGTTCTTGTCTACAGGCAGGTATTCGACGTTTGCACTAAGCAACCACTTATCCATATTGGATGCCATGGAGGAACCCGGATAAATAGCACCGTCATTCAGCAAGCTGTTATAGCCGTTAGCAAGAAGGTTGCCGTTGGAACCGGAGAAGTCCAGGAGCTGGACGCGGCGAACGCGGGCAAAAATACCTTCTGCACGGATTTCACCAGCCATGCCACCGAAATCGTGGCGGAACTGGAGGTTCACACCCTGCAGGTTGCGCTGGTTCCCAACGATCATGGCTTCTTGCATAGCCATTTCACGGGCGCGAGCAAAGATCAGCGGTTCATAGAGAATGCCATCAAGACCGGTGGGGGCGAAAAGGGTCAGGGGGCTGTACTGCTGACGGAAGTCACCGACAATCCAATACAGGTCCTTACCGACATTGCCTTCCATATTCAGCCAGTTTGCAGTCAGGGACTTTGCGGAAGTAGCAAAGTAGTTCTGCATGCCTGCTTCCATACGGAGTGTTGCGTTAAAGCGGACAGCTTCGTAAGGACGGAAGTGGAAATCCAAGTCTGCAGAAACAAACTGGGATCTTTCGGTGTTGGGCATCTTGTTGAGCTTGCTGTCTTCCTGGTCAGAAGACATGTAAGCGTTATTGAGCACGCCAGTAATGCGGCCACCAACTTCAAAACCGCGCTTGGAAGAAAGGGAATCTTCCTTAGCCTGGAGCTGTCGATCCAGTTCAGCTTCGGACACTGCAGAAGCGACAGAGGCGGCAGAAGCTACAAAAAGCAGGGATACTAAAACTTTATGCATCATAGTTATACCTTAATCCCCTTAGAACCAGACCTTGGTTTCAGCCGTAATGAAGTGGCCGGTCCAGTCGTTTTCTGAAATGTAATTGTCTGTATGAGTTGCATACTTGTAACGGAGGTGGAGACCTGCGCGAGGAGAGAAGTCCCAGTCGACGCCAAGACCGATTGCAGTCTGGTAGTAGTCCACAGGAGCCTTCTTATAGGTAGCCTGGCTAGTCGGGATCAGGAGACCGTACGGGCCGCTAGCATTGGTAACCTTAGAGGAAACTGACACATCTTCTACCTGGTAGCCGTATTCAGACTTCCAGTTTTCAAAGCCGAGGTGACCAACCAAGTGGATAGTCGGAGTCAGGGCAAAGGTAGGTTCGAACAAGCCGTAGAAGCTCCACAGAAGCATGTCGCTCTGAGATTCGCTATAGGCGATAGGAGCGAAAGTCTTGGACACACCGGAAATGGAAGCGTAGCCGCTCATCATCAGGTTGCGATCGGTACCGAACCAGTGGCCAATGTCATAACCACCGTCGATGGAGAGGTAGGAAGACCACTTGATATGAGACGGAACTTCTTCCTTCTTCATCTGGTCAGCATTTTCGTAAGCTACGAAAGATTCCCACAGTTCCCAGGTACCACCATAGAGACCGCCACGCTGGCGTTCCATCTTACGCTGGTTGGTGAGAACACCTGCACGGTTGTAGTAACCATTCTTTGCAATTGCGTTACCGGAGTCAGCCCAGAACAAGGCGTTAAACTTGGTCCAGGAGTTGGTGCTTTCCCACATGTTACGGCCATTCAGGCGGTAGTTGAAGAGGATGACGTCATCACCGGCTTCAATCTGGCGATGCTGGGCGTACTGAACACCGAGACGGCCACGGTTGAATTCCGGTTCGAACTTGAAGTTAAGACCAGCCATGTTGGGGCCATAACGCATAGCACCACCATTCAGGTAGAATTCGTCCTTGCGCCAGCTGCGGAGACGAGACGGATCGGTAATGCCGTAGGGAGAGAAGAAATCCTTTCCGAAGTAGACGGCTTCAACAGTAGTGGGCAGCCAATCAAGATGCTTGTCCTGAATCTTGACATAAACACCCAGAGACGGAGCGGAAACACTGGAAGTCGTTGCATCGCGAGTGTAAGCTCTCTTGCTAGTGGTGTCCACATCCTGGAAGGTAGTGGAATCATCCCAGCTAATGGCCACATCAGCCATCAAGTAGAACTTGGGAACGATGTTACCCTTGATGTCCAAGGAAACGATCTGATTGTTTTCAAAGTGCGGGTCACCTTCAAAGGCGTTCTTTGTCCAGGGGCCGGCAAATTCATCTTCGTCAATAAGACCTTCATCGTAGAAGACACCCAGGTAGTTGGCACCGAGAGTCATACCGTCGAAGAGCTTGTTCTTTGCCAGACGGCCGTGAATCACGTCGCCACGGAAGTCGTAGTTACCGGACATTTCCAGTTCGCTGGGCTGACCACCGTAGAGGCGGAGACCGTCACGAGTACCGGCGTCCATATCCTTGGGCTGAGAAATCATGGCCTGTGCGGTCATGCCAAAGGGCATGTTGTACACGTTCATGAACACGCCACCGAAAGAACGGTTGGTCCAGAATGCACGACCACCTTCCTTGACGGGCTTAAAGGACTTTTCCTTATAGTAGGTGCTGACAGTCTTTTCTTCTTCGAAGGTTTCGTACTGCCATGCAAAGCGGGGCATGGTTTCGCGTTCCCACATGGTAAGGGGAGATGCGCAAGCCCAGATAACACCACCTGCGGTCACGTAGGCGCCAAACACAGAAGAACGAATATCGATACCGAAGTTCATTTCTTCTTCAACGCCAGCTGCAGCGTAGTCGGTGTTGTGGTCAAACATCACACGAGTCCAGTTGTAGCTGGGATTGTTGTTGGGTTTTTCGGCCATATAGTTTGTATACAAACCGGTCAGGTCGAAGGGGAAAGTCATATTGGTCCACAAGGTCATATAGGAGTTGGGCATCAACACCATATTCATCTTGAGGGTAGCGTCAACAGCGGTACGAGCCTTGTCGTCGCCGTACACCGGAGCGATTTCGGTGTAGTCGAAATTCTTGACGCGGAAGGCCATGTAACCGGAGACAGCCAGCGGAACATCGTCCTTACCCATGAGGGTAGATTCCATGTCGTTGGCCAGGGTATCCAGGTTTTCCTGGATGGCGGCAACGCGCTGTTCGGCGGTCAGGTCCTTAGGAATATAGACCTTGGCTTCGGGAGCAACCTTTGCGGGAGCCTTTTCAACATTGGCACCGCCGAGAGGCTGAACTTCTTCGGCAGCGGCCACTTCTTCGGCAGGAGCGGCAGGTTCAACCTCAGTAGCCGGTTCGGCTTCGGAAGCATAAGAATCGGAGCCATAGGTATCAGAAGAGTATGCATCGTAGGAAGATTCGTTGGAAGAGCTTTCTTCAGAAACGCTTTCTTCTGCGGGAGCTTCTACAGCGGAAGCTTCGGAACCGTAATCGGAATAATCATCCTCTTGAGCAAGAGCAAGAGAGGAGCAAAGCAGGGTTGTTGCTAATAGAGATAATTTGCGCATATAATCCTAGTCCTCTTAGATCTCATTGCGGAACGGATAGTAGGCAGGACCCTCGTAAGCCTTGCCATGCTTCTTAATAACAATATCGTCCATCCAGACCTTGAAGGATTCGTTTTCGTCCTTACGAACTTCGAGGCGGAAGCCCTTGAAATTAGACCAGTTGAAGGGGAGCATCACTTCGCGAGTATTCTTGGCATCCCAGTACACACCAGTGGTACCGAAAAGCTTCAGAGGAATGCTAAAGCGGGTCCATTCGGTGGTAATTTCACCGAGACCCTTGGAACGGAGCTTGACCTGCAGGGATTCACCGTTACTCTTAACGCCATCATCCACAAGCACGAACAGAGCGTTTTCACCACCCTGGGCACCCTTGATCCAGAACTCCAGGACGCCGTCTTCCAGGTACGGAGCCAGGTCTACGGAACCGGCAATACAGATTGCGATACCGGAGTAGTCGCTAGCGATCAATTCCATTTCCATGGAAAGAGCGCCTTCCATGGCGTACTTATCCGTGAGGACCGGTTCGGGGTTTTCACGGGGATACTGGTAGGTATATCCACCACCACGGGGAATTGCTTCACGCATGATGACGGTTACAACATCCTTATCCGGGCGGAAGGACTTGCCTTCTTTAAGGACAAAACGACCAGCATCGCGATCGCGATAGCTGCTAAAGGAAGCCGCATCAGCTAGGGAAACGGCAAGAAGCATGCCCAAGGCACACTTCAGTAACGACGAGATTCTCATATATTTCATATCCTAAGGAGTCTCCAAAAACGGACGGTGCTCAAATATAATCAAATTTGAATACAAGCCCAAAAATAACATTTTTATATGCACTACGAATACCAGTTTCTCAAAAAAACATGTTTTCCGATGTAAACAAAAAAAACATTTTATCAATATGACCCTCAACGAATTAAATTTATGTTTACAATACCGACTTTTACACTACGGGAAAGGTTTTATGAAACGAATTCTGTCCACTCTCGCCATTGTATCTTCTGCCCTAATTTGGCAGGCTTGTTCCGACGATCCGGCCAGTTCCAGCGAGGAACCGGGCTCCTCCGCGTCTGCACTTCCCACCAGTAGCGCAGGCATCGATGAGGACGAACCCACAGGTCAGTCCTCGCTTCCGGATTACAGCCGCGCCATCGCCGTCAACAAGATGCTGGGACACGGCATCAACTTCGGTAACTCCTGGGATTCCGGCATCGATCCCCAGAAAAAGTGCGAAGAAGGCAAGGAAAACGACTGGTGCTACACAGAAGGCAAGGTCTACGACTACCTGGACGAAAAGTGGAACAACCCCATTGATGACGAATGGTTCAAGATTGCCAAGGACGCAGGTTTCCAGTCTATCCGTCTGCCGGTTCGTTGGAACCAGACCGCCCTGCAGGCCCCCCCCTACACTATCCAGGCGGAACGCGTAGCCGGTGTGAAGCACCATATTGACGTGGCCAACAGCCTCGGCATGCCCGTGGTCATCAACCAGCACCACTTTAACGAACTTTATGAAAACCCCGACAAGTACTTGCCGCAGTTCTACGCCATCTGGGAACAGATTGCCGAAGAATTCAAGGATTACAGCAACGACTCCCTGGTTTTCGAAGTCCTGAACGAATCTCGCGGAAAGTCGGATAAAATCCTGGCCCAGATGACTGACAGCGCCATCAAGATCATCCGCAAGACCAATCCGGGCAGAACCATCATGATTGACCCGGGTAACTACGGTAAGTTCGATCTGATGGGCGATTTCGCCGATATCAAGGACAGCAACATCATTATCGACGGTCACTACTATGAACCTTATAGCTACAGCCACCAGGGACACAACGGCGCTTGCGGCTCCCTCTGGAAGCCCATCGACCAGACCGCAGCTCTCTCCATCGTCGCCGACTTGAAGAATTACGTCCAGCTGGCAAAGAAAACCTTCCCCGGCAAGAACGGAACCTACGCCCCCCTGTACATCGGTGAATTTGGCGCCTCTTCCGCCTGCGAAGCCGAAGGCGTAGACGACGAAAACAGATCCTATTATATCAAGGCTATCGTGGAAGTCGCCAACCAGCTGGGCTATACCTGGGCCATCTGGGGCTTTACCGGAGTTCAGTTCGACATCTACGACAAGGGTGCCGGCGAATGGTACCCCAAGATTCTGGAAGTTCTTCAGAAGAATATGTAATAATCTACGGTCGAACGATAGAACCGGCCCAATGATCGTCAAAGAAGGCTTGGAACAGATGTTCCGGGCCTTTTTTCAATTCCTCGATGACTTCGGAGGCGGGGCGGCCGCTACGGTACAGCATACGGTAGGCCTGTTCCAGGTTGCGGATACGTTCTTCGGGGAATTCTTCGGGATGGAGGCGGAGAGCATGGAGATTAAGACCACAATAACGGATAGGGGTTCCCGATGCCTTGGTACACGGAGGGACGTCGCGGTCCACCTTATAGGTTCCGCCCACGAAAGCGTATGCACCCACCTGGTTGCGCTGCTGGATGGCAGTAACGCCACCGATGGTAGCGAACTCACCGATGTGAACATGACCGCCAAACTGGCAACCATTGGCGATAACGGCACCGCGGCCAATCTGGCAGTCGTGACCGATGTGGGAATAGGCCATGATCAGAACCTGGTCGCCGACGCGGGTGCAACCTCCCCCCTGGACGGTTCCGCGGTTTAACGTACAGTATTCGCGGATGGTGCAGTGGGCGCCGATTTCTAGGCGGGTTTCTTCCCCGGCGTACTTCAGGTCTTGTGGGGGCGCCCCCAGAACGGCACCATCATACACATGGGTTTCAGGTTTGATGTTCACTCCGCCATACACATGTACCCTGGATTCCAGGACCACGCCTTCTCCGATTTCAGCCCCTTCATCTACCAGGCACCAGGGCCCAACAACAGCAGAATCGGGGATTTTTACAGAAGGATGGACAAATGCGGAAACGTGAATCATGGCAAAAAAGTAGAAATTTCCTAAATTTGCGAACACCATGGGTAGTGTAATTATCGGCAGCCTCACTGCACTCTATGTGCTCCTGTTCCTATTCTTTGTAATAGGGCTGTTGAAGACGCATCGTTACAAGGGTGTGAAGGCCACTCCCACCGTTTCTGTGGTGGTCCCCATGCGTAATGAAGAGGAATTTGCCCTGCGCACCCTGGAGGCCCTGGCGGTCCAGGATTATGTGGGGGAATGGGAAGTAATCTGCGTAGACGACCGTTCTACGGATTCTACCAGGGAGATTCTCGAGAAGTTTGCCGCAGACCATCCGCGATTCCGTGTGCTTTCGCTGGACCCGAACCTGCCCCAAATCGCAAGCCCCAAGAAGCGAGCCCTGGAAAGCGCCTTCAAGATTGCAAAGTACGAAGTGCTCTTGACCATGGATGCCGACTGCATTCCCCGCAAGAGCTGGATTACCGCCATGGCGGGCCGCTTCGTAGACGGAATCTGCATTGTCCAAGGTCCGAAACAGAATAACGGCACCCGCACCATGCCCCACCTTTTCCAGAAACTGGAAACCCTGGGCTACACCGCCATGGAAGCCGCCGGTTTCAGCTGGGGACACCCCATCGTGGCAAGTGCTGCCTGCCTGGCCTACAAGAAGGACCTGTTCTTTGAAGTGGGCGGATTCGGCGACCTGATTAATTTGAGCAGCGGTGACGATGACATGCTCATCCACAAGATGATGAAAATTCCGGGAACCAAGGTCTGCTACAACCTGGACAGGGAAGCGGTTATCGAGACGGAACCGGTTCACACGTGGAAGGAGCTCTTTAACCAGCGCGCCCGCTGGAGCAGCAACGGCACCAGCTACGAAAGCAAGCCGTACATTTTGATGCTGACCTTGATTTACACCTATTACATCTGGATGTTTATCAGCCCCTGGTGCGTGGTGTTCTTCGATTGCCCCTGGCAGTGGTGCGTGTTCAGCATCTTGCCGAAGATTGTCATCGACTTTATCTTCCTGGGAATTGCATCCTGGAAGTTGCATAGCAAGCGCAAGATGCTTGCGTTTATCCCCACGGAACTGATCCAGATTCCTATGATCGTGTTCTGCGTGCCGGCAGGAATTACCGGACTATTCAGGTGGAAATAAATCCCTAGAGGTAAAACTGCTCGCAGTTTTACGTCAGTTGTTCGCGGGACCAAATGTTTATTGCAACCGCTCGCGGGCCCAGGACTGGGCGGCATCGGCATCGGCGATTTCGCCATCCAACTGCAGTTCAAAACTTTTCTTGATCAGCTCGCCCATTTGCTTGCCGGGCTTTACACCCAGATCCATCAGCATCTTGCCAGTGAGATAGGCCGTAGGCGCCTTTTCGTAGACACCCAGTTCTTCGGCGCGGACCCTGAAGGCCTGTGCGTAGGTGTTCCGAGTTTCTTCGGCGTACAGGGTATTACTCTGCAAGAAAGCGATATACAGGCGGAGTCCGGAAAGTTCCACCGACAGACGACGGATTTCGGAATCCCGGGGAATGCTTTCGCCAGGCTCATACCTGAAGGCATTTTTTAACAGCAGGGGAACACCGCGAACCAATTTGATTTCGTTGGTAATGCGAGCCAGGAACTTAAGAACCGCTTCTTCGCAGGACTTCTCATCAGAAGCAGCGGACGCATTACCGGCAAGCAAACCGGCAAACATCAGGACCATCCGTTCTTCGTCGGAAAGATCCTGGACGGCGGAAAGATTGTTAAGGAATTCGCCAAGAGTTTCCCAGCTAGAATCATCTGCAGCGCCATTCAAGGACAGGGGACGAATTTCGGGGAAGTATTCATCCAGCTTAATGTCGAGGAAAGCGCGAAGGCCGAGAGAGGGCTTACCGGGTTTCAGCAACCACTTCTTGAATTCTTCGAAAAGACGTTCGATGGACAAGTCATCAAGCGAAAGGGTGCGGCACATTTCAACCGTTTCGGGAGCTAGCTTAAGCTTGAAGCGGCTAGCAAACTGCACTCCGCGAAGAATACGCAAGGAATCTTCGGCAAAGGCGGGCCCCACATGACGAAGAAGGCCGGCCTTAAGATCTTCCACACCATTATAAGGATCGCAAAGAGTCAGATCCGGCAGTTCCATGCCCATGGCGTTGATGGTAAAGTCGCGACGGAGGGCGGCTTCCTTGAAAGTCAGACGGGCATCGGTCTTGACCACAAAACCGCGATGTCCGTAACCCACCTTGCTTTCGGTACGGGGGAAAGAGAAATCGAGAGACTCCCCTTTCATGGCGAGATGGATGACACCAAAAGCCTTGCCAATCAAATTGCAACGACCAAACTTGGACAGAATGGCAATCAAGTCATCCTGCTCCATGTCATACACTTCGATGTCGTAGTCACGGCAGTTACCGCCCAGCATGGCATCGCGGACCCAACCGCCCACCAAGTAGGCACGACCACCGGCCTCGCGAATTTCGCCCGCAATTTTCAATAAACGCTGGGGCAGGCCCGGTTCAAAAGTTTCACCCGAAAGAGTTTGCACTGTGGCCATGAATCACCCTACTGGAAGTTGGAAACATCACTTGCAGAAGTATCGGCAGGTACCTCATCCGCAGACGGAGCGGTTCCTGCACTTTCGGACGGAACAGTCTTGCTTCCGTAGCGGTCATAGATGCTCACCGTTTCCTGCCCTGACGAATCACCCAATGCATCTGAAACAGAAATTTCACGAGGGGATTCGTCAGCCGCGGCAGTTCTAGACTCAGCAGACTTTGTCGAATCCGTTGCGGCAAAGCGGTCATAAATGCTTTTACGAGATGCGGCTCCATCTGCCTTTTTCAAGGCTTCCTCTTCACGGCAGACACGAAGTTCTTCTTCTGCGTAAGCTCGCTGGTCAGGAGAATAGGCCATGGTATTCAGACGATATTCCATTTCTTCGCACACGAGACCTTGACGTTCCCCTGCGCAAGCATTCAGCAGTACACTTATCACGAACAACAAAAAAATCAGACGTACCATCCAGCAAACCCTCTAATGGATAATAATGAACTTGCCCTTCTTCACCTTTGAAGAATTTTTTACAACATAATAATACACGCCAGGTGCCACCAGATTTCCGTCTAATCCGCGACCATCCCATTCAACGCTGCCCCCCAGTGTATCATCTTTTCGGAAGGAACGAATCAGGGAACCGCCACGGTTATAGATGCTAACAGATGCGCCTTCTGCAATATTCGCAATAACGAATCGGTTATGGACAGCAGGCCTGAAGGGAACGGGATAGGCATAAACGTCGGCCTTTGCCGAATCGGTCATGTTCTTCGAGGAGTACTTGAGATTCTTGTTGTAATAACGGCTGACGCCACTGGCATGAGTAAACCAGACCACCCCAAGGGTATGGTCAATGGAAAGGTCCGTTACGTCATTGGACAACATACCGCTCTTTACATTGTAGGACTTGACCGTCAGCGTGTCGGGAGACTTGTTTTTCAGGGACAGACGATAGGCGCCCTGGTCTGTCGTACCTAACCACAGGTTGCCATGAATATCCACGTCAATGGCAGAATATTCGGAAGCACGCAGACCGTTCGTCGACTTGGGCGACACAAGCGTATCCTTGTCTTTTTCATTCTTGTCCAGATAGTAGAGCGATGATTTCGTAATCACCCACAGGCGATCCCCAATAGAGTCGTAAACCATATCCACGGGAGTAGATTCCAGGGGGATAGATGTTTCTATGGTAGCACCGGACAGTTCACCCCCATTGTTCTTGGGAGAAGGAATTCGAATGATGTCAAGCCCGCCATCGGCAGCGATCGCCGTGCCCTGTCTTGAACCCACATACAGAAGCCATGAACCATCTTCATCGATCGTTGCGTAGAGAGGGCCAGCCATTGAAGTTTGCCCCACCTGGCTTGCACAATAAACTTCGCCATTGGTCTTGAAATAGTTTATGCTGTACTTCTTTCCGTTGGAGGTCGTCGTCAAGAAACCGGAACTGTCCGGCGCAGGTGTCGACCCGACAGAAATAACATACTGCAAGGGATTTCCGAGGTCATCATAACGGCCTTCAAAGTAGTTATCCAGGCAGGCGCCGCTATTCAGCCCAACGGAGAACTGCTGATCCAGCCCCCAATTTATGAACATGAAGAAGCCGAAACCCCAGATGTGGAAAAAGGTATGGCCATCGGGCAGCACCGATATGGACTTGATGCGGGCATCAAATGCAGCAGATTGACTACCGATCCCAGGCAGAGGATAAGACAGGTCGCTCCACGGTGCAACACCCCCATAGCTAATCCCGCCTTCCGTAGTACCAACAACGACACCACCGGTAGGCACGGCATGAACTTCATAGGGTTCCCCCAGCGGGAAATCATTGAACAGTGACAGGTCTGTTAGGGAGTTAAGGCTAGGGTCATAAAGGAAGACAGCCTCATCGCCAACCAGGAAATACTTGTCTTGGGCCTTCTCGATCCATCGAGTCTTTCTGACGACGGTGGTATCGTAAATAATCTCCTGGTTTCCCGCAACCTCGATAGTGTCAATGGGAGTCGCACTAATTGTATAGCTGGGGTCATCAATGATATCCCCTTCGATATTTATAAGGTTGGAGTCCTTTTCGACCAATCCATTCACCAGAGACGGATCTTTAACCTTGCTCCATGACAAAGGATCAAAAAGTTTAGCATCCCCGCCCACATCATACCAGTCCATTTCGCGAACATAGGACTGTTCGCCAACATTCACGTAAAGAGAATCTCCGTGAACCACAAGTTTCTGGATATTATCTGCAGACAGATTGTATTCACCAATTCTGTCGATTGTCGCAATAGAGGTTTTCGTAATCAAGTCAAAAAAGGCCAGACGGTCTTCAAATGCAATAACAATGATGGAATCGGCAAGAGCGGCTCCATCAGGCAGCACTCTAGACTTATTGGCGACGTAAGACCTATTCAGTACTCCCCAAACATTTCTTTGGGCGTCCAATGCGGCAATCAGACCGAACTTGGAAATGGCATAAATCCGTTCTTCATAGCCGACAATGGCGTGGAATATGGCCTCTTCCAATCCGTCTTCAGAATGAAATACGCGATCACCGTCTATGGCGCGGTAACGGATACCTCCGTCAGTCGCCAAAAGAATACCCCCACCATAGGGGATGCAACTTCTAACAGGAAAGGGCTTAGAAAAAGTAAGCCAGCTCTCCGCGGCAAAAGCCTGGGCAACAGTCAGAAAGACAATCAGTAGTAAGGTATAGAACTTCACATTACAAAATTACGAAATTTCATTGTTCCTCGTAAGCAAATCCTCCAAAAGAACCATTGGAGCATCAATCTTTTCAAGGATGGCATCCCTTTGCCGCTTTTCTTTGCGCATTTTATTTACAGCCCTGCAGCGAAGCTTGCTTAGGTACCCCCTATTTCTCGTCAGAATCCGGGCCGCATCCTTCAAAAGAAAACCTCCAAGATACGTCAGTTCCGTAACGAGGGCTTCTTCTGGATTGAGCACCTGCATAAAAGTCTTGAGCAGCGCGGCAGCCTTGTTCTCGCGGGATTCATTACGAAAATGGACCGAAGACTGTTCGGGATAAACATCGTACGCCGCCTGATTTTCCCTCAGCACAGAAAAGGGCAGAACCATTTTCTCCCGACGGTAAAGATCGAAGTGGGTACACAACGTTACCCTATAAAACCAGGGCCAAAGTGCGGTATCCAAATTAAGATTTTTCGCATATTTGCAAAACTTCAGCGCAACCTCCTGAAAAAGATCGTCTGCGGCCTCTTTTGTACTACTCCGCTTGCAACATAGTTTGTAAATTTGTGGGGCATTCTTGCGCCAGATATTCTCTAGCCGAATGGATACTTCTTCTGAAAAAATTCGCGTATTTTCCATAGTCAGAACGGGAATTTTGACAGAGTGTTTTCAGTTGATGTCAAATCTAGGAAACCCTATGCGTAAAAAACCGATTCTTGATTATTTTGTCAACAACTGTTTGCAAAATGCTTCATTTTGCATTTTGCTACTGACTTTACCCTTGACAAGCTTCGCCGAAGAATTCAACATGAACAACATGCCCCCTCCGGACATGAGCATGACCTATTCGGCAGGGGAACTGGCTGCAGGATCAAAACTTACCGTCAAAATCACCATTCCCGACAACTGGCACGTAAACGCCAACATTGCCGCCGACGAATTCCTGAAACCCTCGTCCATTGACGTCTCCGCCCAAGGAATTTTCTTTGGCGAACCCGTCTGGCCCGCCCCCATCAAGGAATACAGCGAGGCTCTGGACCTTGAAAACCTGGTATTCCGCGGCGAGTTCCAGGTCATCCTCCCCATCGACAGCGTAGAAAAGAACTTCGACAGCCTCTCCACCACCATCACCTTCCACTACCAGGCATGCGACAATTCCATCTGCCTGGCACCCGCCCAAAAGACCATATCGCTGGACGGGAATACTTTTGGAAAGGGGAACGCAGGCAACGGGGACGCTAACCTAAAAAAAAATGGTAAAGACGGGGATGAGCCGCAGCAAGTAAACGCTACGGAAGAAAAATTCGACATCATCATGGAATTCCAGCAGGAAGAAACCGCTGGAACAGACGCCAAAACCGTTGCAAGTGAAGCCACAGCAAACGAAAGCACCGCAAGCGAACCGCAGACCGCCGCAGAAGAAAGCGCCGCTGAAGTCGCCGCCGTTGGAGAAAGTGCCGCAGACTCCGCCGCAGGTTTCGCCGGCACCCTAGCCCTCCTGTTCTTCGCCTTCATCGGTGGCATCATCCTGAATCTGATGCCCTGTGTTTTGCCGGTGCTTTCGTTGAAAATTTTCAGCCTCGTCAAGCAGGCCGGGGAATCCCGCAGCCGCCTGCTGGCATCGGGACTCAGCACCACCGCAGGCATCCTCTGCAGTTTCTGGGTGCTGGCAGCCATCATCAGCGTCATCAAGATTGGCGGCGGAAATGCCGGCTGGGGAATGCAGTTCCAGAGCGCAGGCTTTATCGCCTTCATGGTGGTAATCCTCACCGCCTTCGCCATGAGTTTCTTCGGACTGTTTGAAGTGTGGCTCCCCTGGGGTGCCACCACCAAGATGGATGCCGCCGGCAGCAAGGGCGGCCTGGCAGGCGCCTTCTTTACGGGAGCGCTGCTTGTTTTGCTCAGCACCCCCTGTTCCGCACCCTTCCTGGGAACCGCCATGGGATTCGCCTTTACCGCAAGCCTGCCGGTACTGTTCCTATTCTTTACGGCAGCAGGCATCGGACTTGCCCTCCCCTATCTCCTGGTCAGTTTCTTCCCCGCCGTTCAGAAACACTTGCCCAAGCCGGGAATCTGGATGACCTACCTGCAGAAGGTCATGGGTGTTTTACTTCTGGCCACCGTCTGCTGGCTTCTCTGGGTCGTGAACGAGCAGGCAGGTTCTGCAGGCGTAGGAATCTTCGCAGTTATCGCTGTAGTATCTGCAGTGGCCAGCGCCCTCATCGGGAAAATCGCCCCGCCGGGTGTAGCCTTCAGCCGTGAAGTGGTCGGATTCGCAGGCGCCATTGTGATTCTTGCCGGTCTCTGGTTCGGCGTTCTCGCACCCCGCTACGAAAACGTAGTCGTCGAACGTTTCAACGCCCGCATGGCAGAACAGATGACAGAAGACGGCTGGTTCCGTTACAGCCCCGCCCTCATAGAAGAATTCAAGGCCGCCGGGCGCACCGTATTCATCGACGTTTCCGCCGACTGGTGCATTACCTGCAAGGCAAACGAAGCCGCCGTCCTTAACCGCGAAGAATTTACCGACGCAATGAACAAGCTGAACGTGGCCCGCGTCAAGGCGGACTGGACCCGCGAAACTCCGGAAGTGAATGCATTGCTCCGCAGTCTTGGAAAATCTGGCGTACCCGCTTATGCAGTATACCCCAAGGGCGATGCAAGCAAGCAGATTGTCTTCCCGGAACTGCTGACCACAGGTGCCATCGTCGAAAAGATTACTGGCAAGTAAAGTCCTTTTTCCGTATAAGAAAAGCCCGCGGTTTAAATCCCGCGGGCTTTTTGCGATTTCTATAAGTAATCCCCGACATTGTCGGGGATCCCATTAAAAATTAGCGCTTGCCTTCCTTCTTATATCTCTCAATACATTCCTGGTAGAATTCATAGGTCTGCTGAGCGATGGCCTTCCAGCTGAAGACGTCGATAGCGCGCTTGCGGCTCACTTCGCCCATCTTCTTTGCCATTTCGGGGTTGGCCAGAATGGTGTTCAGCTTGTTTGCGAAATCGGTCTGGAATGCCTTGGGGTCGGCGGGTTCGAAGTTGGTCTCGGAAACAGCCTTCAGGGGAACCAGGAAGCCAGTTTCGCCATCCACGATAATTTCGGGAATGCCGCCCACGGCGCTACCCACCACAGGAGTACCGCAGCTCATAGCTTCCAGATTGATGATGCCGAAAGGTTCGTAAAGGGACGGAGTTGCAAAGACAGTAGCGTGGCTATAGAGCACACGGAGTTCTTCATGAGGAACCGGTTCCTGGATCCATACAACACCTTCGCGGGTCTTCTGGACTTCTTCAATGAGAGCCTTGCATTCGTCGGCCAGTTCCTGAGTGTCGGGGGCGCCAGCGCAGAGAACCACCTGGGCGTTCTTGTCGATCTGGGGGATAGCTTGGATCAGCTGGCTGATACCCTTCTGACGGGTAATGCGGCCCACAAACAGCACGAAAGGCTTCTTCGGGTCTACACCCCACTTTTCCAGGATGCCTTCGCTGAAGGTGGGCTTGTAGAAGTCGGGATCGATACCGTTGTAAATCACCTTCACACGGTCTTCGGGAACGCCATAAAGCTTCATCACGTCGCGCTTCATGCCCTGGCTAACGGCGATGACACCGTCGGCGGCTTCGTAGGCGGTCTTTTCGATCCAGCAGCTCATGGCATAGCCACCGTCGCCCAGCTGTTCAGCCTTCCACGGGCGGTGAGGTTCCAGGGAGTGGGTGGTCAAAATCAGGGGGCACTGCAAAAGGCGGGAAGCCAGGACGCCACCGAAATGGCTGTACCAGGTATGGCAATGAATGACATCGATGTCATCCATGGTAGCTGCCCACTGCAGGTTAATATCCAGGGGCTTGAAAATCTTCTGGAAACGGTCATCCTTGGGATTCAGGCCCAACTTACGGCTAAAACCGATAGCACGGATATTGTCGGCGTCATCGTTCTGCACGCCAAAGCAGCGGGCTTCCACATGGCAAAGCTTGGCCAATTCCTGGGTCAGGAACTTGACGTGGATACCGGCACCGCCATAGATTTCCGGCGGGAATTCATTAGTAAGGATAGCTGCGTTCATAAATGTCTCCAGTGGCGGAAAAATCCGCCATTTGCACTAAATATACATCTATTTCCTTAGGCCAAAAACGCTAACTAAAAAAAAGATTCCCCGACTTGCGCCGGGGAATCCTTGGAGTGTGTTATGTAGAGATACTTTTTATCAGGCTAGAAGTTCTTGCACTGACCCTTCCAGTTACCCGGGCCACCAACGATGGGGCCGTTGATGTAGGCGCCACTGGTACCGACGAAGTCAGCCTTGCGGAATTCTTCGCCACCCAGGTGCCAACGCATCCAGGCAACGGTAGCAGCCATGCCGCCCCAGGGACCGGAACCGTGGCCCCAGCCGCATTCGCCGTTCTGGCATTCAGGATTTTCACCGACCGCACCACCAGTCATCTTGATAAGGCAAGCGGGAGCCTTGACACCCGGATTACCGTAGTCAGCTTCTGCATTGGGGCGTTCCATACCACCTTCGCCATAAACGATGGCGAAAGTCTTGGTTGCAGGAACCTTAGTGCCATCCACATGAGCCATGTCGCCACTGTTGTTCAAGACTGCAGTAATCACGCGATCGTCATTGATAAGCATTTCTTCGGACTGGAGACCACCCATGGAGTGACCGGATGCACCCACCTTAGTCATATCCAATTTCTGGTACAGGGGGTCGCCCGGAGTATTGTTCTTCTTTTCGAGCCAGTCGAGAGCGGGCTTGCCGCGGCCAGTACCATCCGGAGATTCGCTAGTGGCGATTACAACGAAACCGTGGGAAGCAAGGCGACGGATAATGCCTTCGTATTGTGAGGGGCTAGAACCGCCACCTGGGCCCCACAGCACAACGCCATGTTTCTGGGTTTCGGAAAGTCGCTTGGGATAAGCAAGAATGGCTCCGCCGTTATCACCGGTGTTTGTGAAGTATTCCACCTCCATGTAGTTCTTGTTTTCGTCGGTATCGGTTGCAAGGAAGATTCCCTTGGGAGCTTCCTGGACCACAGCGCTAGAGCTTTCCGGAGCGGATTCGCTTGTGCTGGAAGCCGGTTCAGTTACGCCGCCCTCAGAATCGGAACTTGTCACGACATCGGAAGGATTGTTATCGGTAGGAACGTCACCTTCAGCAGGAACATCACCGCCTTCTGCGGGGGTGTCGCCACCTTCGGCGGGAGTATCACCAGTGGGGGGAACAACTTCACCTTCTCCACCAACGTCACCATTTTCTTCACCGGTAATCGGATCGTCAGTAGGATCCATAGCGGCAGAAGATTCCGGATTAGTATAGATAATTTCACCCGTAACCGGGTCAACCATGGGTTCGCCAGTTACCGGATCGATTACCGGTTCGCCAACCACAGAGCTGGAAGATAGACCACCAAGGGCGCCGTCTACAGCATCTGCTACAGAATCACCACAGTTCATGAATGCCAATGCACTTGCAGTAACAAATGCCAGCTTGACCACCCGAATAAAATTCTTTTTCATTTTTAACTCCTTTTATTCCATCACCGAGAATAAAAGTACCTAGAACCAGGCAAAAAAAATAAGGTTCAAAAAGAGATTCCTTGGATAAAATGTCAACATGGACAATTTGTCAACGAGAAAAATTTTTACATTAATTTATACATAAAAATCCACGATTGACACATATCAATCGTGGATAAAAATCAGACTTTTATTTTTTACAAATTAATTTTCGCGCCAGCGACCGCACCCTTAGCGAAGGCGGTCGTTAATAGTAGCCATAAATTCTGCGCGGGTCTTTTCGTCGGTCTTGAATCGGCCAAGAAGCTGTGTAGTCACCATGGTAGCACCGGGTTTCTTGATACCGCGCATGGTCATGCACATGTGGCTTGCTTCCAGAACAACGGCAACGCCCTTAGGCTGCAATTCCCTCTGGATCAGTTCCGCAATCTGGCGAGTCATGCGTTCCTGAATCTGGGGGAAGCGGGCATAGAATTCCACCACGCGGGGAATCTTGGAAAGCCCAACAACGCAATCACCGGGAATGTAGGCGATATGGGCCTTACCGGTAAAAGGCAAGAAGTGATGTTCACACATGCTGGCGAAGGGAATGTTGGGCACAACGATCATCTCGTCATACTTTTCGTGGAAGCGGGTCTTGAGGATATCTTCGGCCTTCAATTCTCCAGTCAGGCTGCTCATGACCTCGGCATACATCTTGGCCACGCGCTTGGGAGTTTCCAGCAAGCCTTCGCGATTAACATCTTCACCCATACCTTCAAGAATCATCTTGAAGCCATCTTCCATCATTTTTAAATTCATATCAGTTACTCTTCAATCAATTTTTTTTAATCCTGCACCTTCGAACCTAATTCAGCTAAGGAACTAAAGTTCCTAGTTTCGTACAGCTCGCGGGACTGGATCCTTCACTTCGTTCAGGATGACGCACCTGCGGTGCGTCACTTCTCCAGCGGGAGCATCAAGATACGAGACTTCCGCTTCTGATTGTAGTGATCGCGCTTGGTCTTGGGGAGTTCCTCCACAGTACCATCCACAAAGCCGAAGTGGTAGAACCAGTCCAGAGCCTGCGTGGTCAACAGGAACAAAGTCTTGTAGCCCTTCATGCGGCCTACGGAAATCAGGTGACGGACGATAGCGTCGCCGATACCGGACTTACGGTAATTGGCGCCCACGGCGATACCCGCAATTTCGGCCATGCCATCCTCGAATTCGTGAAGGGCGCCGCAGCCATGAATGCTGTTATCGATGCTGTACACCACATAGTCTTTGAGCTTTTCGGAAATACTTTCCTGGGTACGGGGCACAAGGAATCCCTGGTCGATGTAATCCTGCATGATGCGCAAGATATCAGGAATGTCTTCCATGTTGGCGGGCCTGATACTGGAGTACTGGTTGGCGTACACCATGGTACCGTCACCGCGGGCGGAGAACACTTCCTGAAGCAAGCTGCCCTGGAATTCACCGCTGAGCAAATGCACACGGTTGGCACCTGCCTTGCAGGCGTGAATGGCGTTCATCAGGTAGTCCATCTGGGCAAAGTTCAGCGTGTCGGAATTCAGTTCCAGAAGTTCCTGGGCCTGGTCCACATCCATAGCGGAAATCAGGCCGTTGTCGGTAGGTTCAAGATACTTGGTGTTCCTGCCGGTCACAAGACCCTGGAGCTTGATACCGTCCTGGTTTCCGATGAAGAACAACTTGCCCACCTTCATGTACTTGCAGAGTTCGGTGGCCAGTTCCGTGGAGCTGATATTGTAGGCGTGACCGATCTTGTTCCAGCCAATGGGCGGAATAATAGGCACAAAATTCTCGTCCAGCAACTGTTCCAAAATGTCCTTCTGGATACGTTCGATGCGGCCGGTGCGCATGTAGTCCACACCGTTCACCACACCCATGCTACGGGCCAAAATCCAGTTACCCTGAATACCACGGAGGCCGCTTGCAGTCAAGTGGCTCATGATATGCTGAGCAGCACCCAGGGAAGCCTGTTCCACATGGGGCAAGGCATCCTCGCAAGTGAGACGCACACCGTTATGGAACTTGGATTCCACACCCCAGGCCTTCAGCTGGGCGTCGATGGAATTGCGGGTGCCGGGCACGATAATGATCTTAATCCCGGACTTGTGCAAAAGCCCGATATCTCGCATGAGCACAGGAAACAGCGGATGGCTCATAAGGTCGTCCTCGATCTTCAAGACAAACAGCTGACCCTTGAAGCGTTCCATATAGCCGAACACTTCACGAATGAAACCTGCCACTTCAAAATGCTGGGAAGTAAAGTCATTTGGATTCATAAACTCAATAATAAAAAAATTGGTTCAGAAACAAAATGGCATAACGAAAAGAAAAACCGCGGGAAGTTAACCGCGGCCTTTCTTGAGAGAGAAAGAAAACTCTTACTTGGCAGGCTTGGCTTCGGCGGCGGGGGCAGTTTCTGCAGGCTGCGCGGCGGCACCATCCGTTGCGGCGGGAACGGCTTCAGCAGCCGGTGCTGCAACGCCTTCCTCGGCAGGCGGAACTTCTGCGAAGACCTTCAGCAATTCCACTTCGAACACCAGCATGGCATTGGCAGGAATCATGGGAGGTACGCCAGCTTCACCATAAGCCAGGTCGCTAGGAATCCAGGCCTTCACCTTGGAACCCTCCTTGAGAACCTGCAGCAGGTCCTGCCAACCGGCAATGACCGCATTCACCGGGAATTCCAGCGGTTCTCCGCGCTTTACGCTATTGTCAAATTCAGTACCATCCAGCAGGGCACCCACATAATGCACCTGGACCTTGTCGCTAGCCTTGGGAGAAATGCCGGTACCTTCGGTAATCACCTTGTACTGTACACCCTTGGGAGTCAGCTTCACGGTAGGATCCTGCTTGTTCTTTTCCAGGAACTTGTTCTGTTCATCCAGAGCCTTCTGGGCAGCGGCCTTTGCATCGGCTTCCTTGTTCTGCTGCATCAGCAGGAGCAAGTCCTGAAGGGCACTTTCTGCCGTAGAATCATCCATCAGGACCTTACGGTTGGAATCCACCACATCCTGGATGGCGCTCATCAAGAGCATCATGTTCACGGGAGCATTCACATTGGCAATAGCCTTACCCAGGTCCATACCCAGGGCATAGCTGTAACGGTCAGTCTTGTTTGCAAAACCGGCACCGGGAACAGCCACAGAAGCCTTGGCACCACTGGCTTCGGCAGAAACGGCTGCGGAATCGGCAGGGGCGGAACCAGCAGCTGGGGCAGCGGGATCCACAGCGGGTTTTTGAGAACCACCACATGCAACCATGGCTGCGCAAACGGAAATTGCAGAAAAAAGACGGACAAAACTCATGTTAATTCCTTTATAATCAGTGACTTACTGCACATCAATTTACAAAAAAGTGTGTCGGGGAACACGCCGTGAACACTTTTTAGCGGCTAAAAAATAGCGAAAAAGAATCCCCCAGGGCATCCATTTTTGGCAGAAATCGCCGTTTTTGAATAGAAAAACGCCACTTTTATCCAAAACTACATTCGGGAAACCCATTTAGAACCGCCCCAAACCGTAAACTTGCGTAAACAAAAACCCTTTGAAAGGTACAAGAAAATTACTAACTTACAACGCCAAGAAAGAGAGTGTAAGGAAATTGTATGAATTACCGCTTTGAAAATTACATTGAATCGGCTTCTGCAAGCAAGAAAAACTTCGAACGTGACCTTGAAGGTATCAAGGCCTCCCTCCAGTCGTCTATCCAGGGCAAAACCTCCACCTTTACGGTTCAGCCCGCAAAGACCGGCTGGCTCAAGGGCAGCCTTTCCTACCCCTGGGTACTGATTTGCAGTATCGCTCCGGCCCTGAAGGAAATTTTCTAATAGATATCCCTATCTTGTATTTCATTTTATGAAAAACGCCGCCTGTTTAAACAGCGGTGTTTTTTTATGCTCTTATTTTTTTATTTCCGCATATTTAAAACATCATACCTTATTTTTAAATTTGAACCATAAGAAAATTAAACCTGGAGACCAATATGGCAGCTCTCGTTTTGGACGGCAAGGCTCTTGCCAAGACCACTGAAGAAGAACTCAGCGCACGCGTCGCAAAGCTCAAGGAAAAGACCGGTAAGACCCCGATCCTCGCCACCATCCTCGTCGGCGACGATCCCGCTTCCGCAACCTATGTGAAGATGAAGGGTAATGCCTGCGCTCGCGTGGGCATGGACAGCATCAAGGTCATCATGCCCCAGGACACCACTACCGAACAGCTCCTGGCCAAGATCCAGGAACTGAACAACAATCCGGACGTCCACGGCATTTTGCTGCAGCACCCGGTTCCCCGTCAGATTGACGAACGCGCCGCTTTCGAAGCAATCGACGCCCGTAAGGACGTTGACGGTGTGACCTGCCTGGGCTTCGGCCGTATGTCCATGGGCGAAAAGGCCTATGGCTGCGCTACTCCCCAGGGTATCATGCGCCTTCTGAAGGCCTACAACGTGGAACTCTCCGGCAAGCACGCTGTTGTTGTTGGCCGTTCCGCAATTCTCGGCAAGCCCATGGCCATGATGCTGTTGAACGCAAACTGCACCGTTACCATTTGCCACTCCAAGACACCCAACGTTCCGGAGCTGGTGAAGCAGGCAGACATCGTCGTTGGCGCTGTAGGCAAGCCTGAATTCATCAAGAAGGAATGGATCAAGCAGGGCGCTGTGGTTGTTGACGCCGGTTACCATCCGGGTGGCGTCGGCGACTGCGAAAAGGGTATGGAAGAAGTTTCCAGCGCATACACCCCGGTTCCGGGCGGCGTTGGCCCCATGACCATCAACACCCTCATCTACCAGAGTGTTGAATCTGGCGAGAAGTACATTCTCGGTTAATTTCGGCTAATCGCAGAAGGTGCGTCGCGGCAGTTCCGCGGCAAGCAAAAAAACTCGGTCGCTTTACGGCACCGAGTTTTTTTATTTCTTGAAGGTAGGAATTATTTCAAACAAAAATGCCTCTCCGCAGAATAATCTGCAAAGAGGCGGTTTTTAGGAGAATAAGAGAGAGATTTAATTACTTGCGGACGCGAATGGTCTGGGTAGCCTTACCAGCAACACCGTAGCGCATAACATAGGCGCCATTGCGCAGCGTTCCGTTAATGCCCTTCCATGCTTCCTGAGCGGAACCGGCAAAGACGTTTGCAGACTTGACCAGCTGACCGTTCATATCGAAAATCTGGCACTTGATCAATCCTGCGCCTGCATCCATCAGGATAGTGTTGGCAATCTTGACCAGTTCACCATTGCCTTCAAACTTGATCCAGTCCACATTCAAATTGTTGTCATTGATGGTCAGGCGCAGAATCTGCTTTCCGGCAGCCAGTTCCAATTCACCCGCTTCGACTTCGGTATAAGTATTCCAGTCACCCATGTTCTTGATTGCGGCATCCAGAGTGGCGGTACCCACAGAAACAGTTACAGAACCATCGGCACCATTACCAGTAGCGCCATTCACGGTCACCTTGTACTTGCCAGCAGCCTTCACATCGATGGTGTATTCGTAGTAGTCGCCAGCAGTGGTATAACCAGCGGCATAGCCTGCACCGGCCACAACGACGCCAGCATCATCTGTACGATAAGCGGTTCCATCATTTTTGGCCTGGCTGTGGGAATAGGCATTCACGTCGTAATTTTCTGCTTCCACAGTACCCGGAATTTCGATAGCGCCCCTAAAGGGATTGCCTTCGGCAGAAGCACTGGAAGAAGGTTCAGTAGAAGTGCTGGAACCCGGGTCCACCACAGCGGCGCCATCAGAAGAGAGCACAATGTCGCCACCATTGGGAACAGCATCAAAGTAGATGTAGCCATCCTTGATGGAGGCTTCAATGGCCTTGCCATCCTGGGTTGCGGAAACCTTGGTCCAGCTACTCTTGACGCGAATGGACAAAGGATAGTTGTACTTGGAAATGTTGTCGGCGATGCTATGGGTAAGGGTATAGCTCATGCTGGTGGCGGAAGAAGACTTTTCAGTAATCTTCGCAGCCTTGCGTTCCTTGATGTACATGGCAACATGTCCCATGGGAGCAACCCAGATCTTGGAATCGTTCTGCTTTGCCCAACTGAGAGCGCCGTCGATGGCGCTAAGGTCCGTGGGAGAATAGGTAGCGTAACCATTGCTCTTGCCCTGGAAACCATGAGTCAGGAACGAAACCCAGCCACCCTGCTGGACAGCCTTTTGCATTTGGCCAGTAAAGTCATTAGTGCTCTTGATGTCTCCCTCGGAGCCAGTCATGGTGGCGGGAACCTTGGTCCAGTCGCTGGGACCGTCCTTGCCCGAGATATCGGGCACACCCTGCCAGGAACCATTACAGATACGGCCAACAACGTAGTTCTGGCTCACAGAGGATGCACTGGGGGACTTACAGTTAGGATAAGCCAACGTGACAACGCCATAATTCTGGGAAATCTTGCCATTGATGGTATTTCTTGAGGAAGCCGATTCGTTATCAGGCATGGGGTTTCCATGATTATCGCTATGGCTTGCAATTTCGTGGCCATTATCAGCCATACCCTGGAAGCCACTCCAGTTAGGATTCCAAGTCGTCACAAGGTTAAAAGTACCCTTATAGCCGTACTTGTCAAATACCGGGGCGGCGTCAGTCACATGACTGGGAGCACCATCATCAAAAGTAAAGCTTGCCGCACCCTGACGGAAACCTGCCCAGGTTGCAATTTCCTGAGCCTGTACAGAAGCAAAAAGGCTGCCGATCACAGTTGCAGCAACAAAATATTTCCTTGATAGATTCATAACACATCTCCGCCTAAAAAGGCATAACTCTCTGAATCTATAAATACATTTTTCTAGTCCAACATGGACTATTTTTTAGGCGTTTCCGTTGTTGCTAATTACAACAACTGCTGATTCTATTTAACACAGCTTAGACAGGAAGGCCTTGGCATCTTCGCAGATCACCATCTTCTTTCCTAACAGCGACTGCAGACGTTCCAAGTCTGGATGCCCCTGCTGTTCATAAACAATCACGCGCTTGAACCGTTCGCGGTGCCGCAATAAAAATTCCAAATTGTTAATGTCGCTCTTGGGGAAACCGTAACCCACGAAGAAAATATCCTCCGCCTGCTTCAGGTAGTAATCGGCCTTGCTCCAGAGCAAGTTAAAGAGACTTCCGCGCAAGAAGCTTTCCTTGGCGTGGGCCATGGGAATATAGATGGGCGTATCTTCGCAATAGATGGGAAAACTGCGATCCCCCGGCTCCACCTGGCACACACTATTGAGATCCAGCGTGTCGGTCACCCCCTTGAGGGCATACCAGTTCAGGGAACCGTGAAGTTTGATCAAGTCGACGGTACGGCCGGTGTTGGCGCGTCGGGCAGTACGGTCAGCCGGCTCAATACGGACACCATAATCTACGGCCACCTGCCAGGACAGTTCTTCGTCGGAATAGATTGCCTTTTCAATCAGGGTATCGTAGTTGAAACTGAGAAGCAATGTATCGCGGGCACCGGCGCCAGAACAGTTGACGCAACGTCTGAGGAACGTCCGCAAGACCTTCGCCGAACTGGCATCCAGCGATTCTTCGCGACTGATAGCATTGGCAATAAAGCGAAGCAGTTCAAAACGCAGGGACGCATGATACAGGCGCTCCCGCTCCCCCGGGAAAATCTGGGCAGACAGAATGGACGTGGCCAAGGTCTCGATATCCAGATAATCCTTGCAACCATTGCACAAATCCAGAAACTTCCTGCAATAATCGCGAAAATGAGGGAATTCGTCGGGAATCCCTGCAGGAACCAGATTATTCAGGTCCCGAAGGGTCGGCATCTGGGGACAAAAGGACTTACTGAAGCCCGACCCAAGCACGATAATTCGACGATATGCGTTTTTCGAAACACTCATGGTAGTGAATGTAATCAAAAAAGGCAGACTTTATTTGAAGAAATTTAAAAAAGTTTACAATGAAACGTCTAAAAAAGCATCCAACCCGTATCAAGGCCGGTCACGGGGACAAATCGTCTCACGGCACCAACATCCCCGGATTCCTGGTCCTTACCGATGACCACGGCCAAACCCGTCAGGAAGTTCATCCAGCGGCTGGGAGAGAATTGCAATCCGCAAAAATGATTCAGGCAGGGTACGATCCAGGCATCATGGGAACAGAAGATATTGATAGGGGCCTTCCCGTGAGAAAGCATGAACTGGACCATCTCCTGGGAGCGGGCTGCCAAGGGGAAATAAGCCGGGTCCACATAGCGGGAATCGGCGGCAGTTCCATCCAACCAACGACAAATCCCCTGGTAAAATCCAGTCACGTGAGTTTCCATGTAGGCATCGTAATTCTTCACAAAGAATTCCGCAAGGGGTTGCTGCGGCATTACATCGGGAGCATCTATCCCAAGACCAAGGCCGATATATTCGGCGGTCTGCATACAACGGCCTACGGGACTGCTAAAGAACATGCAATCGGCAGAAACTCCGCTGGTGCAGGAAGCGGCAATGGACTTGCCTAGTTTAAGGGCTTGTTCGCGACCACGGTCCGTCAAACCGACAAAGGCGCCATGATCAGGGTCGTTAGGTTTTATATGGTCCCGCTCACCGTGACGAACCAGGAAGTACACACGTTCGTCATTTCCAACAGTCTTAAAAAAATCTGCGGCACTAACAAATTCAATCATCGATGACATTAGAAAGTCAACATGGGAAGCAAGTCAGCAAGAACCGGCGACAGGAAATACCAGATGCCGTGAGTCAGACCAAAGCAGACGACACCCAGCAAGAAGCCGCAAATGATGTCGGTAAACCAGTGAACGCCAAAGTACACTCGCAGAAGACCCCAGCTCATGGGGAACAGAAGCATCACCCAGCCATAGTAGGGCATGGCGGCAGTCATAGTCATGGCAACAGCGAAGTTGTTCATGGTATGACCGCTGGGGAAGCTGTATTCGTCCATGGGAGGCACCTGGGGCTTGATAGAATCAAGAACCACGAAGGGGCGGGGACGCTTCACCGTAAGCTTGATCAGTTCGTAGAGTCCCAGGGAAATGCCCGTAACAATGGCAGCTTCCATAGCTACAGGAATAAAGGCTCGCCAACCGATATGGATAAAAAGCACAATGGCAAAAAGAATCCAGACGTAGCCATCACCCAGGCGTACGTAAGAGCGAAGAAACCTCTTGGTCTTTTCGGAAAAATGCCTATTGTTCCAATACCAATAGAGTGATACGCCTTCGTCAAATTTTTGGATTCTCTTAAACATTGCGCCAAATTTAAAAATTTTTTCTGATTCAATTTCCTACTTTTAACATATTAACGTTGAAGCAGGACCTGCCCAACACGAGTACTTTCGGATAAGCCGAAGCCAACCGCCTTGCCCACTTCCTACTTCTCAAAATTCTTTCAAAAAAAACAGAGGTTAAAAAATGCGTGTACTCGTGCTTAACTGCGGCAGCTCCTCCGTGAAGTTCGCTGTTATTGATACCAAGACCAAGGAATCCATTGCCAGCGGTCTCGTGGAAAACATCGGCGTTAACGGCCACACCAAGGCCAAGGGCCCGGTCGGCAAGATTGACTTTAACTTTGACTGTCCCACCCACGCCGAAGCTGTGGACCAGGTAAAGAAGTTCTTGGACGAACAGAAGCTCACCGATACCATCGAAGCCATCGGTCACCGCGTAGTGCATGGCGGTAAGTACATCAAGAGCGAAAAGGTGACCCAGGATGTGATCGACTACATCCGCAGCATCGTGCTGTTCGCCCCGCTCCATGAACCCGCACACGCCACCGGTATGGAATGCGCCATGAAGTTCTTCCCGAGCCTCAAGGACAAGCAGGTTGCCGTGTTCGACACAGCCTTCCACCAGACCATGCCCCGTAAGGCATTCCTTTACGGCATCCCCTACAAGTTCTACGAATCCGACGCCATCCGCCGTTATGGTTTCCACGGCACCAGCCACCGCTTCGTCACAGCCGAAGCCGCAGCCATCCTCGGCAAGAAGCCGGAAGACTGCTGTTTCATCACCGCACATCTCGGTAACGGTTCCAGCTGCTCCGCCATTCTCAACGGCAAGTGCGCAGACACCACCATGGGCTTCACCCCGCTGGATGGCCTCATCATGGGCACCCGCTCCGGTAGCGTCGACCCGGCAGTTCTCTTCTACATCAGCAAGAAGTACGGTTATGACATCGACCGCCTGGACAAGATGGTGAACAAGGAATCCGGCCTCCTTGGCCTCTCCGGCTTAAGCAACGACATGCGTACCCTGACCCAGGCAGCAAGCGAAGGTCACGTTGGCGCACAGATCGCCCTCGAAACCTTCTGCTACAAGCTGGCCCGCGAAATCGGCGGTATCGCCATGGCTCTGCCCCGTATCGACGCCCTCGTCTTTACCGGCGGCATCGGCGAAAACAGCATGCTGGTCCGCAAGACCGTCATGGAAAACCTGGCACTTCTCGGTTACCAGATCGACGAAGACCGCAACAACAAGGCAGGCAAGGAATCTGGCCACATGATCAACAAGGAAGGCACCCCCAAGGCAATGGTGGTGGCAACCAACGAAGAACTGCTCATCGCCCTCGATACCGAGGAACTGGTAAAGTAGTCGCAAGGCGAGCGAAGCGCTGATGCTTGCATCAGCATTTCCGAGCCGCAAACTACTGCACACGATATGTGCAAATAGCGAGAGTCGCAGCAAACATCAACGTTTGCTATGACCGAGCTTCGACCAAGCGCACGAAGTGCGAACTGGTGAAGTAATCAGGTCGGTAGCGCTTCGCGCTCCCTTTTAGGTAGTTGGGGGCGCAAGCGCAGCTCGCTTTCTGGTAAAATAATGGTGCCTGACGACACAAAAAAAAGAGACTCCCTCACGGGAGTCTTTTTTGTATTTCGGCGAAGCCGAGTGAATTTAACCTCTAGCGACGAAGTCGCGACCTCAAGCCTCTAGCGAGGCTTGCGAGCGAACCTCACGGCGAGCGGCATCACGCCGCTTACAAGGAAAAACTACTTGATGGTCCAGGTCTGCTGATTTACCTTCAGGATCTTGCGGCCCTGAACCGTTGCTGCAGCGGCACGAACTTCAGATTCGCTTACCGGCAGACGGCGGGTCCACATGACGCGGCCCTGCATATCCATCATGGAGACGGTACCGCGATTAGCCTGAATAGCCCCCTGCCAGTTCAACTTGGCAGAAGCCACCACGGGAGTAATACCCGTAGTAGAAGAACCTTCCAGGTAGAACACAACGCCTACAGTCTTAGTAGTGTCGTTGGCATCGTAAGCGGAAAGGGATACGCGGTAAGCCACATCCTTGAACAGTTCAACTGTATCGGATGCCAAGGAAACCTTCAGGACACCATCCACAATTTCAACATCCAGCTGCTTCGAATGGCTTCCGATGATGTAACCCAGTTCATCACCATCAACGTCAGTGAAGATGGAATCCATGGGAACTTCACCAACAAACTTCTTGCCATCAATTGTAGCTGTACCTCTCCAAATAACCACCGGAGCATCATCTACAGGAGTGATATTGACAGTGATGTTAAATTCAGTAGGAGTGCTCTTACCATCGGTAACAGTACCGACCACAATAGCTTCACCGAAGGCATTGCGAACCGGCGTAATAGTCAAAATGCCAGAAGTGTAGCTCACCAGAGTCTTGCCATCTTTGCTTTCAAAGCTGTAAGTCAAAGCTTCCTTTTCAACATCCGTTGCCCAGGAAGTCACAATAGCCTTCTTATAGACAATAGCTGCAGCATCTTCCATCACTGTGGTGTCAATGGCGTCAACAGTCATAATGGGAGACTTGTTCCTGTACTTCACATCCAGCATGACAACAGCCATTTCGGACTTAAGACCTGCGGAGTTTTCAATGTGATAGGCAAAAGCATCCGGACCTTCGTAATCTTCATCGGTGGTGGTGTAGACGAAGGAGCCGTCCTCGGCAAGGACCACAGTACCTTCGGAAGGTTCAACATCCAGAACGGCAATCAAGGTAGAATCACCATCGGGATCCTCATCATTGGCAAGGACACCCTTCTTGGCAGTAATTTCGTTCTTGCCCTGCAGAACTTCATAGGTATCATCCTTGGCAATGGGAGCATCGGCAACAGGATTTACCTTTACATAGAACATCACATTGGGAATAGAAATAGCAGGGTCGGTAACCACGAGGCTAACCTTGGCAACACCGTTGGCATCCTTAATCGCCGACACATCAATCAGATAATTATCGTCTGTTGCAGAGACGCTCACGGTAACGACACCACTTGCCTTTCCAGTAACAGTATAATCGTCATCGCCATCTACATCCGTAATAGAAATGTTTTCCTTGGGGAACACCAGGACAAAGTCATCGAAATCTTCATCGACTACCAGGGTATCGCCAAAGGATTTTTCATCACCATCTTCATTCAAGAAAGTCTTGGTCAGGATCTTAACCACCGGAGCATCATTCACGTTTGTTACGGTAATAGTTGCAACGCCAATTTCACTTTCCCTGTCGGTGTTATTCTTTTCGACGCACTTGTAGGTGAAGGAATCCTTACCATAGAAATTTGCTGCAGGAGTATATGTGAATATGCCAGTCAGGGCAGCAATCTTCAGTTCACCATGTTCGGGTTCACTGAGCTGCACCCATTCAACAGCATCGCCATCGGCATCGGAGCAAATCTTGGTCAGGTTGTTCACGAGGAGAGTGCTCTTGTAAGAGGAATCTTCCTTGACCTCGAATTCCATGTTCTGGGCCACCGGCAGGTTTTCCGTATCTTCGGTATTGATGGTGAAGGAGAAGGTGGCGGTCTTCTTGGTGGGATCCGTTGCGGTCAGAGTTACCTTGGCGGGACCATCGGGATTCGGGGTGGTCGTGAACTTGATGATGCTATTCTGGTCGTACTTGGTAGAATCCACCAGCTTGACAGAATTGTTTTCGCTTACGATCTTCACGGTAATGGTCAGATCGTCTCCGTCGGCATCTTCAAAAACCTCGGCCATATTCATGGTATGAACGGCGCCTTCGGCAAGGTCGATGGAACCGCCGTTATAGCCAGCAAAACCTTCGGTTACATTAGGAGCGGCAGTGACGCATTCATCCCCCAAGGTAAAACTATGCAGGGTGACCGTGTTAGAACCACTCTTGGCAGCCTTGGCGTGGGAGTCCTTGAAGCTGAACTGAACGCCCAGCTGAGATCCGGAATTCCAGGCTACGGTCTTGGTAGACTTCCAGCTCTGGGTAAGGGCAGAGAATGCGATGTAGGACCTTTTTAAAGAACCCTTGGTGGCAGCCATTTCCATGCCGTAATAGTTGTCATCGGTAATGGTAGACTGCTTGAAATCTACACGGAAGGGAGCGTCAGCCTCATAAGCCAGGCAAACTCCCTTATAAGTCGCAATTGAAGTCACCTTGGGCTTGTAGCTTGCGTCAATGGCCCAGCTAAAACCGAAACCGGCACCGGACTTGCCATCGGTAGTCGTGGGTGCAGTAAAGTCCAGAACACGGGCACCATTCACATTCGTTGTGTCAATGGATGCACCGGAACCATAATCGTAGATGTAGCTCTGGGCGTAGGGCTTACCGGCAGTAACGCCATCTTCATCCGAAAAAACGACAGCAGTTGCTGCGGCGGCATAACCAGCCAAAAGACCTGCCGTCAAAATTCCAATCTTCTTGATCATAAATGACCTCTCTTTCCAAAATCCTATACGTCATATAATTATAATAAAAAGATTACAAAACTCAAAATACTTATGATAGTCAAAAGGTTAAACATTTTTCACATCTAAAAAAAATGGTATCCCGTCATAAGGGTACCGCTAATTTTTAATGAAAAAAAGGGAATTTAATACCGGAACGAAAAGTTTCAGTGCAGGGATGAGGGCGGAGCCTGCGGCTCCTTTCAGGCTGATAATCGCGCAGGAGGAGCCTGGCTTTTTAATTCGTAACTAATTTTCGCGCCGGTTATAAAAGCAACGAAATTGCTCATTCATTTCTAAGCGCCTAAAAGCACCGCAGGTGCGACCCAATACCTAAAAGGCCGCAGGCCGACCTCACGGCTCATTGCTCACCGCTCATTGCTCACCGCTCATTGCTCACAACTCATTGCTCACGGCTCATTGCTCGCGCCTATTGCCTGAAACCTGCCGCCTATCCCAGCGCGTCCAGTTCCTCGTAGCGTTCGTAGGCTTTTTCCAGGGCCGATTCCCGTTCCGTGATTTCCTTCTGCAGTTCCACGATGCGGGCGGCGTTGGTACAGACCTCGGGCTTGCAAAGTTCTTCCTGGCGTTCCGCGATTTCGGCTTCCAGCTTCTCGATCTTTTCGGGAAGGGAATTGTATTCGCGTTCCTCGTTATAGCTGCGCTTTTTCTTCTTGGCGGGAGCGGAGCTCACGCCTTCCCCGCCGTTTGCGTTACTGGCTGCGGAGCTGCGAGAAGCTTCCTTCTCGGCGGCGACGCGGGCAGCCGCTGCGGCTTCCTTATCACGGATTTTCTTGTTAGCTTCGTAATCGCTGTAACCGCCCACGGCCTCGAAAATGTTTCCGTCTTCTTCGATGGCCAAAATGCCTGTGGCCACGGAATCCAAAAAGGCGCGGTCATGGCTCACGGTAAGGACAGTTCCCTTGTACTCCGCCAGAAGTTCCGCCAGCAAGTCCAAGGTTTCCATATCCAGGTCGTTGGTAGGTTCGTCAAGAACCAGCACATTGCTGGGGTGGCTAAAGAGGCAGGCCAAAAGCAAGCGATTACGTTCACCACCGCTCAAGGCGCTAATGGGACCGCGGGCACGATCCGCGCTAAAGAGGAAGTCCTGCAGGTAGCTGAGCACATGGCGCTTGACGCCGTTCAAGGTAATGTAGGCCTGACCATCGCCAATGTTTTCGATAAGGCTCTTGTCTTCGCGGAGGCGGGTACGCATCTGGTCGAAGTAGGCGATTTCAAGATTGCTGCCCAGGCGAACTTCGCCCTGGTCCGGCTGCAACTCGCCCAGGATCAACTTCAGGAGAGTGGTTTTGCCGCTACCGTTGGGGCCTACAATGCCGATGCGGTCACCGCGGGAAACTTCGGTAGAAAAATTCTTGATGAGAGGAAGCGAGACGCCGCCCGTCGTTTCGTCAGCATAGGCATAACTGATGTCGGTGAGGCGGGCCACCATACGGCCGGAACGTTCCGCTTCAGTAATCTGCATATTCACGTTACCCGTGCGCACGCGGCGTTCGGCACGTTCCTGACGCATCTTGATCAAGGCGCGGACACGGCCCTCGTTGCGGGTACGGCGGGCCTGGATGCCCTTGCGGATCCAGACTTCTTCTTCGGCCAGGCGCTTGTCAAAAAGGGCGTTGGCCTTTTCTTCTTCGGCCAGGGCCTGATCGCGGAACTGCACGAACTTGTCGTAGGGGAAATTCCAGCTGCGGACGCGACCGCGGTCCAGTTCAAAAATTCGGGTAGCCACGCGGCGGACAAAAGCTCGGTCATGGCTAACAAACATCACGGCGCAATTCAGGCGGGTCACGATGCCTTCAAGCCACTGGATGGCGGGAATGTCCAGATGATTGGTAGGTTCGTCCAGCAAAAGCAAATCCGGATCCTCGGCCACGGCGCGGGCAAAAAGCACCCTACGCTTCTGACCACCGCTCAAGCTATCGTAAGGCAGGTCCGCATCGATGCCCGTCTTTCCAAGAATCGCCTCTGCTGCAGAATCGTGATGTCCATCTTCGTTGGAACCATCCTTTACGCCCGTCCAGCCGGCGGAACTGCCTGCCGCCACCTTCCCCATCACAATGTCGCGGACGGTACCGTCGATGTGGGCGGGAATTTCCTGGATCATGCGGCTGACCCGAAGGCCAGTCTTCTTCACGATATCGCCGGAGTTATACTCCATCTCGCCAGTGAGAACCTTCAGAAGCGTAGACTTTCCTTCGCCATTGCGGCCCACCAAGCAAATGCGGTCGCCAGGTTCAACATCAAAGGAAACGTTATCCAACAGCGGAGCGGTTCCGCCAAGACGCAAAAGAATGTTCTGTGCTGATAAGATAGGCATGGGAGCAAAGATAGCTTTTTACACTGAACTGCTTCAGTGGACTTCTACCAGTTTTCCATTGCGGTACGCGCAGGAAGCCACCCGTTGCATCAGACCTCCGCTTGAAGGAGCCCACAGTATCAATCGGGAGGCAAGGCGCTGCACAAAGTCGGCACAATATTGCCTTGTACTGAACAGACTCTCATCGTTCCAAAAACAGGAAACCACCAAAAGACGGCCTTCTGCAAACGCCTGGCAACAGGTGCTACTGTAAATGGTGGGAAGTTTGCGGTCTACAATCCATACGGCGTGTCCCCCATACCTTAAAAGAATTTCCAGGATATTCCTTTCGCTTAGATTGCGGAAGGAGCCAACCACCTTGCAACCTTCCAAACCTGCATCAGCCGCCCAATGGTCACGCCGGCGAGGCATCAGAATATCGCTCCGGTCCGAAGCAAAGACGCCCACAAGTTCTTCGTCCAAAAGGGAACTGTTCCCGATCCAGGTCGTGCCAACGAGATTCAAATTCTTCATGGCCCAAATATACACTTGCCACTATACCGAAACAAGGGAGCGGCCTTTCAGCCGTTCATTATGCAACCGGCTCTTTTAAACAAAGTAATATATGTAAGTCCGCAAAATAGAATTGCTAACTATAAAAGGGAAATAGAAAATCCGCACCAGACCGTCTAAAGTCCAGTGCGGAAATTTCCAGAGTCTAGGGACGAAACCGACCCTTAGTTCTTTTTACCGTCTGCGGAACCTTCCTTCGTCACCACCTTAAAGCACTTGCTCTTATCGACACCCTTGAAGAGGATCTTGATAATTTCGTCAATGTGCTTGTGGGTAAAGATCTTCAGGCCCTTCTTTGCCGGAGCGGGAAGTTCGTCAACGTCCTTCTTGTTCTGTTCCGGGAGGCGCAAGGTCTTTACGCCAGCCTGCAGAGCGGCAAGGGCTTTTTCGTTGAGTCCGCCAATGGGGAGGCAGGCGCCAGTGAGGCTCACTTCGCCGGTAAAGGCGATGTCGGTGGGCACGGGGTGGCGGGTAAATGCAGAAAGCAGGCACAAGGTGAGTGCAATACCGGCAGAGGGGCCATCCTTGGGAACGGCACCTTCGGGCACGTGAATGTGGATGTCGGTATTCTTCACCACGTCAGGATCGATGCCGAAATTCTGCAGACGTTCGCGAACCAGGGAGAGGGCAATCTGAGCAGATTCCTTCATCACGTCGCCCAGCTTACCCGTCAGCAGCAGGCCGCCCTTGCCCTGCAGCAAGGTACATTCGATAGGCAGGATTTCGCCACCCACGCTTGTCCAGGCCAGGCCGGTAATAACGCCCGGGCGACCGGATTCGGGGAGCTGGCTATCCAGGAAGCGGGCGGCTCCCAGATACTCCTGCAAAGTCTTTTCGGAAAGTTCGGCCTTGAACTTCTTGCCCGTCACCATGTCCTTGGCACGATGGCGAACGATGCGTTCCAGCACACGTTCCAGTTCACGGACACCGGCTTCACGGGTCCAGCCGCGAATGGCGTGGCGGATCACGTCTTCGTTAAAGGCGATGTCCTTGTCCAGGGTAACGCCGGTGCGTTCGCAGATGCGGGGCACCAGGTAGTTGGCCGCAATCTTTTCCTTTTCGTGGGGGAAGTAACCCGGCAGGCGCACCACTTCCATACGGTCGCGGAGGGGTTCGGGAATTTCGCCTTCGTTGTTGGCGGTGGCGATAAACAGCACGCGGGAAAGATCCAGGCCCACTTCCATGAAGTGGTCGGTAAAGTCGTGATTCTGTTCCGGATCCAGAACTTCAAGCATAGCGCTGGCGGGGTCACCGCGGAAGTCGCTGGCCATCTTGTCGATTTCGTCCAGAAGGATAATGGGGTTCATGCACTTGGCGCGCTTCAGGGCCTGAATGAATCGACCCGGCATGGCGCCAATGTAAGTGCGACGGTGACCGCGGATTTCAGCTTCGTCACGGACGCCACCCAAAGTGATGCGGACGAAATTGCGCTGCATGGCCTTGGCGATAGATTCCACCAAGGTGGTCTTGCCGACACCCGGAGGGCCAACAAGGCAGAGGATGGGGGCGCGGCGTTCGGTGCCGGTAAGCTTCAGGACCGCGATGTATTCCATGATACGGTCCTTCACCTTGTCCAGACCAAAATGCTTGGAATCCAGTTCGGCCTTCACCTTCTTCATGTTCAGGCTGGTTTCCGTGTACACGTTGTACGGAAGGGTCAGGAACCAGTCCAGGTAATTGCGGCTGACGGCATATTCCGGGGAAGTGGGCTGCATCAGCTTCATGCGGCCGATTTCCTCTTCCAGCTTTTCGCGGATCGGTTCCGCAAACTTCTTTTCCTTAATCTTCTTCAGCAGCTGATCCGGTTCGGACTGGCCATTTTCGCCATCCAGTTCATCTTGCAACTGGCGGATCTGTTCAGAAATAAACCATTCCTTCTGCTGCTGGGCCATCTTCTGACGCACATTCTGCTGCACCTTCACCATCAAGGTGTCGTTGACGGCAGAAGCCTGCATAATCTCGATCAGGTTGTCGGCCAACTCGTCGATGGAACCTACTTCCAAAAGGCGCTGACGTTCAGACAGGGAAACCTGCAAGAAGGGAATCATACCGTAGAAGGCGTTCAGATGGCTATCCATGGTAAACAGGGCGTCCACCATGCCTTCGGTAATGTTGCGATGCATGGCGTATTCGCGGAACTGCACCAGAACGTTCTCGAAACGGGAGCTCTTGTCAGTCAGCAGAACCGCCGGAGTATGGGCCGAAACCGTAACCTGCAAAAAGCCAAGTTCCATGTTCATGGAACGGAGGTCCACCACAGCTTCGCCTTCCAGCACCACCTTCACGCAACCGTTGGGGAACGGAGTCACGTTGCTCACGCGGGCCATGACGCCCACCGAGTAAAGGTCCAGCATGGGATTTTCCAGTTCTTCCAGCTCGATATTTTTCTGGGCGGCCAGGATAATCACATTGTCATGAGCCTCGGCGTATTCCAGGGCCTTCAGCGAAATGTCGCGGCCTACCAAAATGCGGCGGGTGGTCAGCGGAAATACGATAGCATCTCTAAGGGGGAGCAGCGGATAGGTTCTAGAAAAATCAGTGGCCAAATTAAAATCTCCAGTGCAGGAATTCGAAACGAAAATCCTGAGTCATCCAAAAATAAAAAAATGGAGGTCGCATTCCGAAGAAGGACCATCCAAAAAATAGGCTTGCGGGTAAGTCCCACAGGGTATGGGCCGCACACAATCAAGTGCAACCCATTAATCGAAGAGTTATACGGACTTCTTACGAGTACGTTTGGGAGCCGCCGCAGTTTCGTCAGCAGGAACCACATTGTCCAAAGCCTGACGGACCATTTCGGCAGTCACTACAAGCTTGCTCTCGCCAGAACCCGGCATGGTAAACATGTAACGCTGCAAGGTCTTTTCCATAACGGAACGGAGGCCGCGGGCACCAGTCTTTCGAACGATAGTTTCGCGGACAATTTCCTTCAGGGCTTCCGGTTCAAAGTCCAGCTCGATGTCGTCCATTGCGAACAACTTCTTGTACTGCTTTACCAAGGCGTTCTTGGGTTCAGTCAGAATGTTCAGCAATGCGGCTTCATCAAGTTCTTCAAGAGCGACAGCGATGGGCAAACGTCCAACGATTTCAGGAATCAAACCGAACTTGATCAAGTCATCAGGTTCCATCACCTTGAACAATTCGCTGAGGGTATTTTCTTCGGAGCTGCGGATATCGGCACCGAAACCCATGCCACCCTTGTTTACGCGACGGGCGATAATCTTGTCCAGAGATTCAAAGGCGCCACCGCAAATGAACAGGATATTGCGGGTATTCACCTGCACCAGGGCCTGCTCGGGATGCTTACGTCCACCTTTAGGAGGAACAGCAGCCACGGTACCTTCGAGAATCTTCAGAAGCCCCTGCTGCACGCCTTCACCGCTCACGTCGCGGGTAATAGACGGATTGGCAGACTTGCGGGCGATCTTATCGATTTCGTCCACAAAGATAATGCCACGTTCGGCCTTGGCCACGTCATATTCGGCAGCCTGCAAAAGGCGAACGATGATGTTTTCCACATCTTCGCCCACGTAACCAGCTTCAGTCAGCACGGTAGCGTCGGCAATGGTAAAGGGAACATCCAGGAAGCGGGCCAGCGTCTGGGCCAGCAAAGTCTTACCGGAACCGGTGGGGCCCACCAGAAGCAAGTTGGACTTTTCAACTTCTACAGCGTTCTTGTCGGTATTCGTAGCCTTGTAACGCAAACGCTTGTAATGGTTGTAGACCGCTACAGACAAAGCCATCTTGGCCTGGTCCTGACCAATAACAAACTCATCCAGGTGAGCCTTGATCTCGGACGGATGCGGAAGAGGCTTTGCAGTCAGTTCAGCAGTTGCGGTTTCCTGCGCTCTGCGGGTACGATCCTCTTCGATAATACGATGGCACATGGAAACGCAGTCACTACAAATGTGGACGCCTGCGCCTGTAATCATCTTCTCGACTTGTTCCGCCGGCTTGCCACAAAAACTGCAATTCACCGTCGGATGGTTCTTCCCGCTACGATACATTAAAATCCCTCTTTACGCGGCACAAAAATTTCGTCAATAACGCCAAATGCCTTGGCTTCTTCAGGGCTCATGTAGAAGTCACGGTCGGTCTTTTCGCGGACTTCGTCGATAGCCTTGCCAGTATGCTTGGCGACAATTTCTGCCAGAGTATCCTTAGTGCGGACAATTTCCTTGGCAGTGATCTGGATATCGGTAGACTGACCGGTGGCAGCGCCAGAAGGCTGATGCAGCATGATGCGGGAATGAGGGAGAGCATAACGCTTGCCCTTGGTTCCTGCAGCCAGCAGCACAGCAGCCATAGAGGCGCAACTACCAATACAGATTGTAGCGATGTTCGGACGAACATGCTGCATGGTATCATAAATGGCCAAACCTGCCGACACGTAACCACCCGGGCTGTTGATGTACAGCGTGATATCCTTTTCCGGATTCTCGTATTCAAGGAAGATCAGCTGGGCCATCACATTGTTGGCCACTTCATCGTTAATGGGAGTTCCCAAAAAGATAATGCGTTCCTTAAGAAGACGGGAATAGATATCGTAGGCGCGTTCACCGCGTCCGGTGGTCTCGATGACGGTAGGAATGATCATTATGAGTTTACCTCTTACTTGTTTTCTTCGGCAACGGGGCGGATACCGACGATGAAGTCAGCGGCCATCTGGACGCGGAGTTCGTCGCGGAGACCGTTGATGCGGCCGGACTGACGGAAGTGGTTCTTCAGGGATTCGAAGTCCACGTGATATGCGTTTGCCATGACCTGGAGACGTGCGTCGACGTCAGCCTGGGCCGGGCGGATCTTTTCAGCAGTAGCGACGAAGTCCAGAATGCGGTGCTTCTTGATTTCGCGGACAGCTTCCGGAGAGAGAGCCTTGATCTGTTCTTCGGTGGGTTCCACAACATCCTTTTCGCTCTGGGCGTTACGGTTCATGGACCAGCGGATCAGGTCGTAGACGCGAGCTTCGGGAACTTCGAACGGGTTAGCTTCGATAATCTTGTCGATAGCTTCGTTGATAGCCTTGTTCTTGGCAGCGTCCTTCTTCTGGTTTTCGATACCTTCGGCCAGGTTCTTCTTCAGGTCTTCAACGTCCTTGACGCCAACCTGTTCAAAGAAGGCTTCGTCCATGGTGGGAGGAACGATTTCGCGAACGTCGGTAATTTCGACCTTGAACTGAGCGGTCTTACCGCGATAGCGTTCGTCCTTGTGGTCTTCCGGATACTGGAAGTTGACTTCCTTAGCTTCGCCAGCCTTGGCACCGACGAGACCTGCATCGAATCCCGGAGAAGCGGATTCGCCGAGGAGAGAACGGAATTCCTTGTTTTCCGGCAGATCCTGCTTTTCGCCGTCGATGATGACTTCAACATAGTTGCCAACGACAACGTCACCAGACTTTGCTTCGCGATCGACGTGTTCGTCCTTGCTCCACATCTGCATGAGACGGTTGTATTCGTTGTCGATTTCTTCCTGGCTTACAGCAATGGCGGGAACGGTGATGCCGGTGTCAGCATAGCCCTTGATGTCGATGACCGGATCCATTTCGACTTCCACCTTAAGTGCGATGTCGTTTTCCTTGTCATCCTTGAAATCAACAACCTTCATCTGGCCAACGGGAATGATGTTTGCCTTCTTCAGTTCATCCTGGACGATCTTGTTGATGGTTTCATCCACAACTTCGTGGCGGATGGATTCACCGAACTGCTTCAGGATCATAGCCTTGGGAACCTGGCCCTGGCGGAAACCCTTCAGGGTAACCTGCTTCTTGTACTGATTCACCTTCTTTTCGAAGGGAGCCTTGAGGTCGGCCTGCGGAATGGTAATTTCGAGGGTGCGCTTGGTGGCGCTGGTTTCTTTGATTTCAACTGTCATTATGAACTCCGAAAATCGATTTCTTATCGGTTGTTAGATGTTAAAGACGTGCGAGGGGTGGGAGTCGAACCCACACACCGAGGTACCAGATCCTAAGTCTGGCGCGTCTGCCAATTCCGCCACTCTCGCAATTTTGCACCCAAAGTTAGAAAAAATCAAAACAACCACTTAACCCTTTACAACCAATTTATCGTTACAAAGGGAGTTTTTGTCTACGAAAAAATGCGTCTGACCTAAAAAAAGGCGAGCAATCGGCGACACAGGGCGGAAATCTTTTCGGAAACCAGATTTTCTAGGGTAGAAACCCTCAAAATTTTAAAGAACGTTCTACGAATAAATTCAATTGCAGAACAAGATACATAGATGCCGACAACCAAACCTATAAATAAAAGGGTAGCTTTGTATACCGGCTGTTCCAAAATCCAGGAAAAGGGAGCCTCGCCCAGATACTGCCAAACCATGGGCTGCATATGAACCAGGTAAACCCCAAAAGTCAGGGGCGCAAGAACTTTTACGACAGCGGCCCCGCAGGCCCCCCATTTAATTCTGGAAAACAGGATCAAAAGCATTACCGAAGCCACGATAATCGTAGGGGACGTGTATTCCAGCAGCACATTGGTGTGAATGCTCTCGGAACCCGTCAGGCGAATCGACAAAAAGGCCAGCCCATATTTCGCCAGCAGATTGCAGCCCACGGCAACCGCAAAGACACTCACGCAGAACAACTTGCTCTTGCCAAGCCAAGCCCCATGATGGCGCATATAAGCCCCCAGGATATACATCACGGCAAGCCACAGCGCACTGTAACCGTTCATGGAATGGAACACATCCTCATCGACAATCGTGGGCAAGACTGCCAACAACACAAAGCACAGGGCCAGGAATTTCTTCTGCAGATCCTTAGGCGCCTCCAGCACAAAACGGTTCATGAACGGCATAAAGAAGAACATGCAGAAATAGGCCGAAAAATACCAGTAACGTTCAAAAAGCACCGGCAACGCCGACTTTACCAGATCGCCAGTCCCGAAAACGCCCGGAGCAAGCAAGTAAAGCGCAACCGCGATTCCCAGCGAATAGAATTCCACCTGGAACCAGAGCGACACAATATTCTTCAGCTTGAACTTCGAATAAACCCCGACAAATCCCGATATGAGGGCGTAGCAGTTTACCGCGCAGAGGATCAGATTTTCCACACCCCAGGCGGCAAAATAGTGGGCGGTTCCCCAGGCGGATTTGGCCAGGATGCCCCCGGCCCCCAGCACATGCAACATGACAATCATGAACATCGAAACAATGCGCAGTGAATCAATTCCGTAATTTCTTTCGTTGGATGCCATGCCTGTTATTCTTCTGGTGGATTAATTTTTTAAATTACTGAGAACCCTAGCGAATATAAAAAAAATCATGCCCAAAGTCAGTATCATCACGCCGTCCTACAACACGCCTCCCGATTTTTTCAAGCAGTGTATCGAGAGCCTGTTAGGGCAGACGCTAAGGGACATCGAGCTGATCATCATCGATGACGGCTCCACATCAAAAGACGAAACTGTCGCCCCCTGCATCCAGCTTTGCAACAGCTACGCCGCCGACACCCGCGTCAAGTTTCTAAAACAAGACCACAAGGGCGTCTCGGAAGCCCGCAATCTCGGCATCCAGAACGCAACCGGCGACTACATCGTATTCCTCGATTCCGACGACTGGTTCGATACCGACACACTGGAAAGTTTATACAACTACGCCGTAGCCCAAAATTCCGACATTACCATCTTCGAAAACTATCGAAACACGGCCACTTCGGAACAGAACTTCAAGGCATTCCCCAAAGACATCGGCCATTTCGAAGGCGAGAACCTGGTCGAACTGATCAAAAATGCGGTACAGACAAATCCGCTCCACTGCGGAATCATTATTGGTGTTTGCTGCAAATTTTACAGAGCTGATTTTTTAAAGAAAAATGATTTAAAATTCAGGTCGGGAATCTCTCTTGGCGAAGACAGGATGTTCTTCCTGAACGCCCTTTGCAAACGTCCAAGAATATCTTACCTGGCACGCCCCTTCTACCACTATCGCGAATCGGAAAGTTCCCTTTCCCAGGCCGTCCGAAAGGATTTCGGATCCATTCTCGCCAACAGTGAGCTGTACCTGCAGCAACTCCCCATCGCCGAAGCCTACGGCATCCCCACCGAGACTTACACATCCTGGGTCTACACGGATTTCGCGAGAATCATATGGGCCTCCCTGATCCAGTATTACATCAACCCGCAGAATCGGGATTCCTATTTCGCCACCCGAAAGAACTTCCTGGAATTTATCAACCTGGATGTCTGCCAAAAGGCACTGAGGCGATTCAACCGAGAATGTTTCAGCAAGAAGGACCTGCTTAAACTCAGCCTCTGTCAGGCAAGGCTGTTCTCGGTACTTTACCTTTTTAAAATTAAGCTGTCCATCCAGAGAAGAATCCTATGCCGTCACAAGTAAACCGACGCATCGCCAAGAACACCCTCTTCCTTTACATAAGGATGGCGTTCACCCTGGTCGTCTCCCTCTATACGTCAAGAATCGTACTCAAGTACCTGGGCGTATCGGACTTCGGAATCTTTGAAATTGTCGGAAGCATCGCCGCCGCCTTCTCGTTCCTGATTGCCTCCATGACCCTGGCCACCCAGCGCTACCTGAATTTCGCCCTGGGCCAAAAAGACCTTGAAAGGGTTTCAAAAGTCTTCTCGGCAGCCATGAACATCCATGTGGGAATCTCGCTGGTCCTGCTGATCTTGGCAGAAACCGTGGGCCTTTACTTCTTGAACCATAACTTGAACATTCCCGAAGGCCGAATCGGAATCGCAAACATTGTCTACCAGTTTTCCATCGGCAGCACCCTTCTGGGCATTGTCTTCATCCCCTACAACGCGCTGATCATCGCAAACGAGAAAATGTCCTTTATCGCAGGCATCAGCATCGTCAACGCCCTGCTAAGATTGGTCATCGTCTACATGCTGGTCATCATCAACGCCGACAAGCTCCTCGCCTATGCGGCGCTGGCCTTCGCCGTCTGCGTCATCGTGCAATTATCCTACGCCGTCTACTGCAAGCGAAACTTCAGCCAGCATTGCAGATACAGCTTTGAGCGCGACAGGCGGCTCTTCAGGGAAATGGCCTCCTTCTCCGGGTGGTGTACCTTTGGCGGCGTCACCTCCATCTGCAAATCCCAGGGCATCAACTTCATCCTGAACATTTTCCACGGCGTTACCCTGAATGCCGCCATGGGAATCGCCAACCGTGTCGCCGAGGCAACGAACCAGCTGGTCGCCAGTTTCCAGACAGCAAGCAATCCCCAAATTGTCAAGCAGTACTCAAACGGAGAATTCGAATCCCTTTCCACCCTGGTCATACGGGTCTCGAAATTTTCCTATTTCCTGATGTTCATCTTCGCGGCACCGCTGCTGCTGAACATCGATTTCATCTTCAGCATCTGGCTTGTAGAAGTGCCCGAATACGCCACGTCCTTCGTCAAGTGGATGATCCTCTTTGTTTTGACCGATTCCATCGCCGGTCCCCAATGGATGTCCATTCTCGCCACAGGAAAGGTCCGCAACTACTACATCATCGAAACAGCAATCACCTTCCTGAACATTCCCCTCTGTGTGCTGGTCCTTTACCTGAACTACTCGCCGGTCTACGTTTTCGTGGTGCGCTTCGCCATCAACCTCGTGGTACTCTTCTGGCGCGCCGCCTACATGCAAGACAAAATCCACCTGCCCCTCAAACGATATCTGGGTAAGGTCATCTGGCCCATCATCCTGGTTTCGTCAGTGGCAGGCGGCATCTCCCTCGCCAGCGCAGAAATCCCCGTTCAGGGCGTCGTACGCTTTGTCGTGCTTTCTGCCATATCGGCAACAGCAGTCATCGGTGCCACATGGATATTCGGCCTTAACGCCGACGAACGCCATTCCTGCAAGAACCTAATTCTTAGCAAGCTCAAGCGAATCTAGCTCAGCCGTTTGTGCAACAGCCGGCCTGCGCCTTCTCTTGCAGGCGAAATGCATAAATGCGATAAGGTAGACCCAGAGCCAGACATGGCCCAGCTTAAAGCCACCTACAAAGAAACTCCAACCCACATGGTAGATGGACAGGGCCATCAGTACGAACATCTGGGGGCGACAGCAAACCTTCATGCGTTCATAAAGGAACGACATCAGGAACGAAACGAAAAACGGGAAGAATATACAGCCTGCAATTCCAAAGTTCTTGTAGACTTCCCACAAGTAGCTAACAGTATTGTAGCCGCGCTGTTTCATGATGCGGTCATTGAAGACGTCATCCCACCCGTAAGACGACCTAAAGCCACCCGGCGCTCCCGTATATTCCACAAGGGCACCCGCCATGTCCAGGCCGTAAGTATACGGATGTATTTCCCTATCGTTAGGGGGATTTGCCGCATAATCAAGATTCCAATAGTTATTGGCAATGTAATTATAGGGCAAGGTCATCACGTACTTCAAGCCCATCCCTTCCAGCGAGGAACTTCCATACTGCGAACGGACAAGACCTACCGCCACGAAAGATGAGATGGCAAGGACGATCACCATGATAATCGCCTTGGTCGGTATGCGTTTCTTTAGATAGTGAAAAAGAATAAAGGAAGAGCCCAGGCACAGGAATAGGGCATTACGTCCAGGGTACACGCATACAGATAATATAATGACACAAATCGCCAGAATGAATGAAGCAATCCTGATACACTTATAGGGATTGATAGACTTGAAGGAGGCGACCATCAGCGTCACCACCACAAAGGGGGAACTGGCAAAGCTGACATTGGCAAAGGCCGACGCCTGAACGCTACTCCTTAAAGTTTTCTGCCCCACGCTCATAAGGTACATTCCGCCCATAGCTCGAGATACAAGGAACGCACCCACAGCAAAAATGGCCACAAAAATCAGCGAGAAGACAAAGTGCAATTTCCAGTTGTATTCCCGCCCCACTTCCATGGTCCGGCTCTTTTCCAGCTCGACCGTTTCCGGCTTTATCAAGTAATAGGCCATGGAACCAAGGATAAACGCAGCCATGGCACCGAGCCAGGCAAACCAGGTAACAATCTTGAAATCGCTCATGGACGGGGAAATCTTCAGGTACGAGATTCCCAACGTGACGCATTGGCAAAAGACATAGAAAACGGTCGGGTGGAAAAAATCCCTTTTCAGGGCCCCCACATACACAATGCAGAGAATTGCCGATAAGGCACAGGCGATTGAAACGTAATAAGCTTCCACCAGAAAACCGTTTCGCGACTACTTAAATCTAATCTTGCGAGAGAACTTGCTGATTTCCTTGCCCAGGCTAGATTCAGGATCCACGCTGCGGCAATATTCAATAAAGCAGCAGAGGGAAACAGCCAGGATAAAGCTGAGAGAGAATACGAACACCAGGGTAACACCACGCAGCGGTCGAATCTTCTTGTCGTTATCCCAAGGCGGCAACAACACAATCAGGTTAGACATCAGGTTGCTCTCTTCGATATAGAGACGTTCGCTTTCCTGCTTCAAGAAAGTATAAATCGCCCCCTGCATCCTGATTTCCTTTTCCATTCTGGTATATTCGGCAGCCAGCCCGGGAACCTTGCTCAGAGAAAGCACACCGATATTGCTCTGCCTTCCACCGAGGGCCTGGTTTCTGGTGTTTTCCACCTTCTTGACACGTTCATTCAGTTCGCGGTAAAGCTTGGTATTTTCGCCATGCTCTACGCGTTCCTTATCAAGCGCAAGAGACACCACATTGTAATCAGTCTGCAGGCTAGCCAGATACTTCATTGTACCTTCAACTTGCACTTCAGGATCATACACATGGTTCTTCTGCTGGAAATTCACAAATTCCCTTTCCAGGGAATCCAACCTGACCATCACTTCTTCAAGACGCTGGTTCATATACAGCCTAGACTGGCGGGCCTGAGTCGTCTTGAAGGAATTGTACATGGAGTCCACGTTGGCCAGCATGAAACTCAAAATGTCTGCGGCAAGCTTATGGTCCTCGTCGACAAAAGTCACGTGGAACATTTCTTCGTCGTTTTCTTCCAGAGAAAACTTCTTGCGGAAAAGTTTCAGCAAGTCTGCATGAAAGTTCCCGTCAAATTCGTAATGGTCTGCCAGGTTGAACTTCTCGATAACCTTGTTGTGCAGTTCCCACGAATTAAAATAAGTCCAGACAATGTTCTTGCCGTCATCACCCCCTCCCAGCAGGGAAGACATAGAAGACAGACCACCGGCACCATCCAGCAACTTGCTGAGGCTTCCGGCAGAAGTTCCAGAACCGTTAGGCGGAGTTACGACAGCCTCGGCAGAATATTCAGGCTTGATAACCCACATCACCAATACAAAAGCTACCAACACAGGAAGCCAAAGCGTAACCATAAACAGGAACTTGTGCGAAAGGCAGCTATTGACCATCTTCAGCACACATTCCAATAAAGTCATGTCTTTCTGATTTTCAGTAACCATACTACTTGTAACTCATGTATATGATAAATGTAGACGAAACCACCGATAGCAGCGAGGCCAGGAACAAGGTGAAATCCTTAAAAGATTCGTAATGGCTTTTAGGAATTTCGATATAGTCGCCCGGAAGAATCTGATCTTCAGTGACGCTCAGGGTAAGGGCCGTCGGCTTGTTACCACGCCACACCCTAATCTGGTTCCAGGAACCGGCAATGGTGTTGATACCGGCAGCGGCGGCATAATCCAGCGCATGCCAGCTGGGATTATACGGATAACGGCCAATGGCATTTACGGCACCACCCACATAGACCAGCATTTCCTGTACAGAAAATTCCACTTCGGTATTGGGCGCAATCTGGGTCAGCTTCATTTCAGAAAGGGTAATCCAGCGGGGAGCCTTTCCAGGTTCGCGGACACAGACCGCCTTGTAACCTAGGTTATGCATACGGGTACCGCCGGCAAGCTCAAAGTAATCCTGCAAAGTCCTTCCTTCCTGGAAGGCCACACTAGTACGATACCCCGGGAAAATCAGCGCAATGTTATCGCCCATAGCGACAAAGGGAACATAAATCTTGTCCCCCTGTTCCAGCATGACATCCTGTTCGAAATCACCCGACGAAGACATTGCATTATAGTTCACATGCAGGGTATCGTTACCACGCAGGACCCAGATATCTTCCTTGTTGGCATTGGGAAGAACACCGCCAACCTGTCTAATGAAAAAGCTCAACCTGGTCTGAGGTTCAACCACCTGCTGACCGATTGTCGTTACGGCACCCATCACATTCACACGGAACTTCTTGAGAGCGGAAAGCTGGACAAAACAATATTCGCGGTTATAACGTTTAGCCACAAGATCAAGAATCAAGGTCTGGGCCTCGGACAGGGTTTTTCCACCAATATTGACCGAACCGCATTCCTCGATAGCCACGGAACCATCCGGATAAATTTGAACGGTGAGATACTTGTCTTCAAGCATCAAGTCCAAAAAATCACCCGGTCCAAGAACATAAGCAGAATCCACCTGAACTTCGGCAAAGGCCGGCTGAAGAGAAACTGTGCTACGGGAAGGCGCACCCTTACTAGAAGTGGACAACGAAGAACTAAGCATTGATGTCTCTGCAAAAGCAGAAAGAATGCAAAGCAAAATAAGTGAAATAATTTTCGGCATGTTGAACGAAAAATACAAAAATAAAGCAGCCGGAGTTATGGGTAAAAATAAAAAAGCCCAGTCATAGGACTGGGCTCTTTAAACCGATTACAAAAGATCGATTAGACGGACTTGCCTTCGCCTTCAACCATGTTAACGGTTTCAGACTTTGCAGGTTCTGCAGACTTCTTAGCCTTAACGACGATTTCGTCTTCGACGAGACCGACGAGAGCCATTTCAGCAGCGTCACCAGCACGGTTCGGGCCGAGCTTCAGGATACGGGTATAACCACCGTTACGGGAAGCATAGCGCGGGCCGATAGTGTTGAACAAATCCTGGAGAACCTTCGGGTCCATCACGAAGCGAGCAGCTTCACGACGTGCAGAAAGGTCACCCTTCTTTGCATAAGTGATCATGCGATCCACGCAGCTACGAACGAGCTTAGCCTTGTGGAGAGTGGTGCGCACGTAGCGGTTGCCCTGTTCGGCTTCCATACCCTTTCCAAGAATGGAAGTGGTAAGAGCGCGGAGGATGGCACGCTTGTGCTGGGCGTTAACGCCGAGTTTCTTGTTTTTTACACCGTGTCTCATTTTTAATCCTTCAAGTAGTCATCGACGTCCATACCAAAGCTGAGGCCCATGGAGGTCAATACTTCATTAAGTTCAACCAAGGACTTACGACCGAAGTTCTTGTATTTGAGCATATCGTTTTCCTTGTTGCGCACAAGTTCGCCAACGGTATGGATGTTTGCCATACGGAGGCAGTTGCTGGAGCGAACGGAAAGTTCCAGATCGTCCACGCGGGTGCGCAGGAGCTGAGCGATACGCTGACGTTCTTCGTCCATCTCCAATTCTTCGGGAGATTCGAGATCGCCTTCGAAGTTGATGAAGATTTCCAGGTGATCGACCAGGAGCTTTGCAGCATAAGCCAAAGCATCTTCCGGATCGATGGAACCGTCAGTCGTAATCTCAAGTTCCAGACGGTTGTAGTCCGTCTTCTGGCCAACGCGGGTATCGCTGATGTGCATTGCTACTTTCTGCACCGGATTGAAGTTGGCGTCCATGGCGATTACGCCGATCGGAGCGTCCTTGTCCTTCAATTCGTCAGCAGTGACGTAGCCACGGCCGCTGGAAATCTTAACTTCCAGAGACAGCGAAGCGTTACCGTTCAATGTTGCGATATGAACATCCGGAGTCAGGATAGCGACATTCGGATTGTCCATGAAGTCCTTAGCCGTGACTTCGCCGTCGCCGGACATATCCAGGCGAAGGGTTTCGTCGTGGTCGGAAAGGAGCTTAACGCGGATGCTCTTAAGATTCAGGATAATGTCAGTGACATCTTCCTTAACACCCGGAATCGTCGAAAATTCCTTGTCAACGCCTTCGATTTTCACGGAGACAATAGCCGCACCCTGCAGAGAGGAAAGGAGCGTACGACGGAGAGCGTTACCGAGGGTGATACCCCAGCCACGTTCCAAGGCTTCTACGACAAACTTAGCGTAGCGGCCGTCTTCGCCGGTTTCCACTTTCTGGAAGCTGCGCGGCATCTGAAGTGATTTCCACATCATTGGCGATACCTCTTTAGATTAGACTCTTCTCTTCTTTTTAGGACGGCAACCGTTGTGAGGAACGCCCGTCACGTCTCGAATAGAGAGAACTTCGAGGCCCGCATTCTTGATAGCACGGACAGCGGATTCACGACCACCACCTGCGCCCTTGACGCGGACATCCACCTTACGCATACCGAGGTCGAATGCCTTGTGAGCAGCAACTTCAGCAGCCAGCTGAGCAGCGAACGGAGTGCTCTTACGAGAGCCCTTGAAGCCGGAGTTACCGGGAGAGCCCCAAGCTACAACGTTACCGCGAGCGTCGGTGATAGAAACGATTGTATTGTTGAAGGAAGCGAACACGCAGGCGATACCCTGGAGGTCAATACGCTTCTTACCCTTCTTAACCTTGACTTCTTCAGCAGCAGCCGGAGCTTCTACAGCGGCGGCAGTTTCATTAATTACTTCTTCAGCCACGATGAGACTCCTTACTTCTTCTTGTTAGCCACAGTTTTCTTCGGGCCCTTACGAGTACGGGCATTGGTGCGGGAACGCTGACCGCGGACCGGGAGGCCCTTGCGGTGGCGGATACCACGGTAGCAACCAATATCCTGCAAACGCTTAATGTTCAGGGTAACTTCTGCGCGAAGCTGACCTTCCACAGAGTATTCGTCTTCCAGGAGATGACGAACCTTACCTTGTTCTTCTTCAGTCAGGTCATCACACTTCTTGTCTTTGTCAATGCCCAACTGAGCACAGACCTTACGAGCGGTGAACAGACCGACACCATAAATTGCCGTCAGACCATATTCAACAGTCTTGTTTTTCGGTAAATCGACACCAGCGATACGTGCCATACGATCTCCTTATCCCTGCTTCTGCTTGTGACGGGGGTTCTTCGAACAGATGATGCGCAATACACCCTTACGACGGATGATCTTGCAGTTTTCACATCTGGGTTTGATGGAGGCTTTGATTTTCATAGGTTTGACCTTCTTTGAAAATACCTATTACTTGTAACGGTAAGTGATTCTTCCACGATTTAAATCGTAGGGAGAAATTTCTACCAACACTTTGTCGTCAGGCAAAATTCTAATGAAATGCCGACGCATTTTTCCTGAAACATGGGCCAGAATTTCGTGACCATTTCCGAGTTGAACGCGGAAGAAAGCGTTGGGAAGGGCTTCCAACACAACGCCTTCTACTTGAATTCCTTCTTCTTTAGCCACTAGTTAGCCATCCTGCCGCGGATGCGGCCATTTTTCAAGAAACCTTCATAATTTTTGGTATGCAACTGAGCTTCGAGCTGACGAAGTGTATCAAGTGCAACACCAACCACGATAAGTACCGAGGTACCCCCAATATAGAAAGTCATATTGAGTTCGTTTTTCAAATGCAGGGGAACAACGCTAATAAAAGCGAGATAAAGTGCCCCAGGCAGAGAAATTCGAGTTAAAACGTGGTCAATATACTCTGCAGTCTGCTTACCCGGACGTACACCAGGGATAAATCCGCCAGACCTCTTCAGATTTTCAGCAATATCATTCGGGTTGTACTGAATTGCTGTGTAGAAGAAGGTGAAGAAGATAATCAGGAGTGCATCCACCACACTGTAAGAAATGTGGCCGGGGATAAACATAGATGCAAAGCTCTGCATCGCTGTAACGTTCGGGAACCAAGATGCAATCATTGCCGGAATGAACATGATGCAAGAGGCGAAGATCACGGGGATCACGTTAGCGGTATTCACCTTGAAAGGCAGATAGCTAGACTGACCACCTACGACCTTACTACCGACAGTACGGCGAGGACTTTGTAGAGGAATTCGACGGGTCGCCTGTTCTACGAAGACGATGAAGCCGACAATCAGGACCACGATGGCAAGGATCATTACTTCGAATGCCAGGGGATGAATGCCTTCCTTCAACATTTCCGCTTCAGCCATAACGGCCCTCGGGAGGCCGCCGACGATACCGGCGAAAATAATAAGAGAAATACCGTTACCCACACCATGAGAGGTGATTTGTTCACCAAGGTACATCACAAAGATCGTACCAGCAGTGAAGGTCAGGGTAGCGAGTAAACGGAAGCCGACGTTACCGGCGCCAGAAGCGAAGTCGTCCGCAAGGACCGACACGCCAGCACCAGTAGCGGTAGTCACCTTCAGGGAGGAAAGCCATACAGAAATGCCCCATCCCTGCAGAGCAGCCAAGGCTACCGTGAAGTAGCGAGTATACTGGTTCAGCTTAGCGCGTCCTTCCTGACCTTCCTTCTGTAACATCTGGATGGCGGGAATAACAGAGCCCATCAACTGAATGATAATGCTCGCACTGATGTACGGCATGATGCCCAACGCAAACACTGTGGCCTTAGCGAAAGCACCGCCAGTGAAGGAGTCATACAGACCGAACAAGTTGTTTGAATTACGGAAGAACTCCGCCAGAACGGCAGAATTCACTCCGGGGATGGTGATGTGAGCGCCAATACGATAAACGATCAAAAGACCAAGCGTAAAAAGCAACTTCTTACGCAGGTCTTCAATCTTGAAGGCATTGACGAACGCATCAATAGCTTTCTTGAGAGCTTCCATTAGATGATCTCGACTTTGCCGCCAGCAGCTTCAATGAGGGCCTTAGCCTTTTCGCTGATAGCGTTAACCTTTACGTTGATAGCCTTATCGATGGCACCAAAAGCGAGGACCTTGACCGGCAGTTCGACGTTACGGATGAAGCCCTGATCGAACAGAGACTGTGCATCGAAGTCGACGACGCTGCAGGAAGCAAGCTTCTTCAGGTTCACGATCTGGTATTCGACACCAGCGTGCTTGAAGCCGCGCTTCGGGATACGACGGTGAATAGGCATCTGGCCGCCTTCAAAAGCGACACGACCGGCCTTAGCACTCTTACGAGCACCAGCACCCTTCTGACCACGGCCAGCAGTGGTGCCCCAACCGGAACCCGGACCACGGCCGATACGCTTGCGCTTTACGACCTTGGCCTTGCCAGGATTGAGAGTATTGAGTTCCATCTTAGATCTCCTCGACCTTTACCATGTCAGCCACAGCATTGATCATGCCCTGGATGGAGGGGGTCAAATTGTGTTCAACAGACTGTCCAATCTTGCGCAGACCGAGAGCAGCAACGTTTGCACGATGCATCGGGAGGCGACGGACGATACCCTTGATCAAAGTAATACGAACTTTCTTCATTGTATTACCCCTTAGGCGTTAGCACCGCGCAGTGCAGCGCAGTCCTGTTTGTTCTTCTGAGCCAGGAGGCCTTCGACGCAAGCGCGAACGACGGTGCTGGGGTTGGAAGAACCGTGAATCTTAGTGAGAATGTTGCGCACGCCAGCGAGTTCGAGAACTGCACGGGCAGCAGCACCGGCGATAACACCAGTACCCGGAGCAGCCGGCATCAGGAGGATGCGGGTTGCACCGCTCTTGACTTCGATGTCATGAGGGATGGTGCCGTCCAGGAGCTGGACTTCGACGATGTTACGGTTAGCAGCTTCGGTACCCTTACGGATAGCTTCGGAAACTTCCTTAGCCTTGCCGAGGCCTACACCAATCTTACCATTCTTGTTGCCAACGACAACGAGAGCGGAGAAAGACATACGACGACCGCCCTTAACGGTCTTGGCGCAACGGTTGATGTGTACAACCTTGTCTTCAAATTCAGAAACTTGAGCTTCGCGTTCCAAAGTGTACCTCATTAGAACTTCAGGCCGCCTTCACGAGCACCTTCTGCAAGGGCCTGAACGCGACCATGATAGATGTAACCGCCGCGGTCAAAGACCACGGATTCAATGCCCTTGGACTTGGCGATTTCAGCAATCAAAAGACCGAGCTGCTTGCTCTGTTCAGTCTTTGTCATTTCACCGAACTTGCCCTGGAAATCCTTGGAAGTAGTGGTGAGCTGAGCAATAGACTTGTTGTTTGCGTCATCGATAATCTGGGCGACCATGTGAGACAAAGAACGGCGAACAGCCAAACGAGGGCATTCTGCAGTTCCGACAACAGACTTACGTACGCGAGCGTGGCGTGCGATTCTGGACTGGATTCTTTTCTTAGCAATTGCAGTCATAGTTTACCCTTATTTACCTGTCTTCTTACCCTGCTTGCGACGGACAATTTCGCCAGCGTACTTAATGCCCTTGCCCTTATACGGTTCAGGACGGCGGTACTTGCGAATTTCAGCAGCAGCCTGGCCAACCTTCTGCTTGTCGATACCCTTGATGGAAATCTTCAGGGGATCAACAGCCTTCAGTTCCACGCCTTCCGGTGCCTGGAAGATAACCGGATGAGAGAAACCGAGAACGAGGTTCAAGTCCTTGCCCTTCTGTTCAACACGATAGCCAACGCCAACGATTTCGAGAACCTTTTCGAAACCCTTGGTCACGCCTTCAACCATGTTGGCAACGAGAGCGCGAGTGGTGCCGTGAATTGCACGGGTGAACTTCTGGTCGTCAGGACGGGTGAAGGACAGCTGGTTGTTTTCGAACTTGATAGCAATCAGTTCGTGAACGTCAGCTTCGAGCTTGCCGAGGGGACCTTCAACCTTGATGTTCTGACCATTGATGGCAACCTTAACGTTTGCCGGGACGTTGATAATAGCTTTACCGATACGGGACATCTTTACCAAACCTTTGCGATGACTTCGCCGCCCACATTTTCCTTGCGAGCTTCGTGGTCAGTCATGACGCCTTTAGAGGTGGAGATGATAGCAAAGCCGAGGCCATTGCGAACGCGCGGAAGCTTGGCTGCGTCAACGTAGTGACGAAGACCCGGGGTAGACACGCGCTGGATGCCCTGGATTGCGGATTCACCGTTAGTGTAGCGGAGGAGGACCTTGAGGATGCCCTGCTTACCGTCTTCAACTACGACGAACTTCTTAATGAAACCTTTTTCCTGCAGAACGCGAGCGATTTCACGCTTCAGGTTGCTGGCAGGAATGTCCACCACGGGGAGCTTTGCCGTAGAGGCATTGCGGATACGGGTGAGCATATCGGCGATAGGATCTGTCATTGCCATGAGTATACTCTCCTTACCAAGACGACTTAGTGATACCGGGGATTTCGCCGGCCAGGGCCATTTCGCGGAAGCAAATACGGCAAAGGCCAAAGCGGCGCATAAAGGCGTGCGGCCTACCGCAACGCTTGCAACGGTTGTACCCACGAACGGTATACTTCGGAGTACGCTTGCATTTTTCAATCATTCTTGTGCTAGCCATGGTATTACCTTACTTACGGAAGGGGAGTCCAAGTTCTTCGAGGAGAGCACGGCCTTCGTCGTCAGTCTTTGCAGAGGTAACGAAGGAGATGTCCATACCGAAGGTACGAGAGATCTTGTCGATGTCGATTTCAACAAAGATGGTCTGTTCCTTGATACCGAGGGTAAAGTTACCCATACCATCGAAACCACGACGTGCGAGACCACGGAAGTCACGAACACGAGGCAGGTTCACGTTGATAAAGCGGTAGAGGAAGTCCCACATGTTTTCGCCATGGAGAGTGACCTTAGCGCCGATACCGATGCCTTCACGGAGGTGGAAGTTAGCAACAGCCTTCTTAGCGTTGGTAACGATAGCCTTCTGACCAGTGATTGCAGTCAGGGTATCCACAGCTTCGTCGAGAACCTTACGGTTCTGGGAAGCAGCGCCAACACCCATGTTGATCACGATCTTTTCGAGGCGGGGAATCATCATCACGTTCTTGTAGGCAAACTTCTGCTGCAAGGCCGGGACGACTTTTTCGAGATAAAATTGCTTCATCTGGTTCATTGTAATCCTCACAGAGCCTTACCGGACTTAACGCTCACGCGAACAGCCTTCTTGCCAGCTTCGCGAACGATGCGAGTACGTACCGGAGTGTTGCCTTCGAGAAGCATCACGTTGGAAATGTCGATCGGCAGTTCCTTTTCGATGATGCCACCGGTCTGGTTGGTCTGGCTCGGCTTTTCGTGACGCTTGCAAACGTTAACGCCGCTAACGGTCACCTTGCCTGCCTTGACGCTAATCACGGTGCCGGTCTTGCCCTTGTTGGCACCGGAAATCACCTTGACGGTATCATTCTTCTTGATGTTAGCCATTAGAGAACCTCAGGTGCGAGGGAGATGATCTTCATGTATTTCTTGTCGCGGAGCTCACGAGCCACCGGTCCAAAAATACGGGTTCCACGCGGTTCACCTTCCTTATTGATGAGAACCACTGCATTGTCGGAGAAACGGATCAAAGTTCCATCCGGACGTGCGATTTCCTTACGAGTGCGGACGACTACTGCGTCTGCCACGGAACCCTTCTTCACCTTGCTCTGGGGGATAGCGTCCTTAACGGCTACCTTGATGACATCACCGATGCTAGCATAGCGACGGTTTGTGCCACCCAAAACACGGATGCAGGCGACTTCCTTGGCACCACTGTTATCGGCCACGACGAGTCTGGTTTCTTCTTGAATCATATTCGCCTTACTCCAAAAAGATTATTTCTTCTTTTCCACAATGCGAACCAAGCGCCAGCGCTTAGTTGCAGAGAGGGGACGAGTTTCCATGATTTCTACCAAGTCGCCTTCCTGGGCTTCGTTGTTTTCATCGTGAGCCTTGAGCTTCTTGGTAGTGGTCATGATCTTGTTGTACATCGGGTGACGCTTGCGGTTTTCAACCACAACCGTGATGGTCTTATCCATCTTGTCGGAAGAGACAACGCCCTGCTTAACCTTACGAAGGTTTCTATCCATTTCCTGCTCCTGCCTGGCTTAAGCCTTGGCCTTTTCGGTGAGGATGGTCTTGACTCGAGCAATATCCTTGCGGGTTGCCTGAATCAAAGAGGGTTTTTCCAAGCTACCAAGCTTTGCAGCCATGCGGTAGTTGAACAAATCGAGATTCAACTGAGCGAGCTTTTCCTTGAGCTGGTCAACACCCAGTTCCTTTAATTCACGTGCCTTCATTAGATCTCCGATTCTTCGATGATTTTGCACTTGAGGGGGAGCTTCTGAGCTGCCACGTGGAGAGCTTCCAGTGCCAGTTCGCGTTCGACGCCACCCATTTCGAAAATGATGCGGCCCGGGAGGATCACGGCTGCCCAGAATTCGACAGCGCCCTTACCCTTACCCATACGAGCTTCTGCAGGATGGCGGGTGATCGGCTTGTCGGGGAAGACGCGGATCCAAACGCGGCCACCGCGCTTGATCTTACGGGTCATGGCGATACGAGCAGCTTCGATTTGGCGAGCAGTCAGCCAGCACTTTTCGAGAGCCTGAATGCCGAATTCGCCGAAGGCGATGGAGTTACCGCGAGAAGCGATACCCTTCATACGGCCTTTCATCTGCTTACGATGTAATGTTCTTTTAGGACTCAGCATAATTACTTCTCTCTCTTGTTGTCAGACATGACGTCCTTACCAATCTTTTCACCGTGCATGATCCACACCTTAATACCGATGGCACCATAAACGGTCTTGGCAATCGCAGTTGCGTAATCGATGTCAGCGCGCAGAGTGTGCAGAGGCACGCGACCTTCAGCATACTTTTCAACGCGAGCAATTTCAGCACCGCCGAGACGGCCACCGCACTGCACCTTGATACCTTCCACACCCATACGCATAGCGGACTGGATGGCGCGCTTCATAGCGCGGCGGAAGGAAATACGCTTTTCGAGCTGACGAGCGATATTTTCGGCAACCAGCTTAGCGTCAGTTTCCGGACGCTTGATTTCCTGGACGTTAATATAGATTTCTTTACCGGTGATCAACTGGAGTTCGCCCTTCAGCTTCTCCAATTCTTCGCCCTTACGGCCGATCACGATACCCGGACGGGCAGTAAAGAGGTTAACATTCACCTTCTTGACGGTACGTTCGATGCCAACCTTGGACAGGGAAGCATGTTCGAAGCGCTTCATCAAGTAGCGACGGAGCATGATATCTTCATAAAGAAGATCTGCAAACTTGTCTTCGGCATACCACTTGGATTCCCAGCCGCGGATGACGCCAAGACGAAGACCATTCGGATGAGTTTTCTGACCCATTTTAATTACTCCTTGTTGGCCACAACGACTGTGATGTGAGAGAGCGGCTTTTCGATACGGAAAGCACGGCCCTGGGAACGCGGATGGATGCGCTTCATGATGGTTGCACCGTCAGCAGTGATGGTCTTGATGACCAGTTCTTCTGCTGCAACAGCGGAAGCGGACTTCTGCTTGAAGTTAGCAACAGCGGACTTCAGTGCATTTTCAACCAGGGGAGCGCCCTTGGTCTGCGTGTGGAGGATAGAGAGCATTGCGAATGCTTCTGCAACGGACTTGCCACGAACCAGGTCGACAACGCGACGCAGCTTGCGGACACCGTAACGGACGTTTTTCACTTTAGCTACAGCTTGCATTATTTCTTGCCTCCGACAGTTTCAGTCTTGCGGTGACCCTTGAAAGTACGGGTCAGGGAGAATTCACCCAGCTTGTGACCGACCATGTTTTCGGTTACATAGACAGGAATGAACTGCTTACCGTTGTACACGGAGAAAGTAAGTCCGACCATATCGGGGATGATGGTAGAACGACGGGACCAGGTCTTGATAGCCTGTTTCTTGTCGGAACCGGCCATGGCCTGAGCTTTGACGAGAACGTGGGAATCCACGAACGCACCTTTCTTAAGGGATCTAGACATGAATTAGGCCCTCTTCTGACGACGACGAACGATGAAACGATCGGTACGCTTATTGTTACGAGTTTTTGCACCCTTAGAGTTCTTACCCCAAGGAGAGCAGGGATGACGACCACCAGAGGTACGACCTTCACCACCACCAAGGGGGTGATCGACCGGGTTCATAACGACACCGCGGACAGACGGGCGAATGCCGAGCCAGCGAGAGCGGCCTGCAGAACCCGAGGATTCATTCATGTGATCGATATTGGAAACCTGACCAACGGTAGCGAGGCAGTCTTCCGGAATGTAGCGAACTTCGCCACTCGGCAGACGGACCTGGCACAGCTTGCCATCCTTAGCAACCAGTTCTGCACCGGCACCAGCGGAACGAGCAATCTGGGCACCCTTGCCCGGCTTCATTTCGATGTTGTGGATAATGGTGTTCAGCGGAATTTCGCGGATGGGAAGAGCATTACCAACGCGGAATTCGGCACCTTCGCCAGAATTCAGAACGTCACCGACCTTAACGTCTGCAGGTGCGATGATGTAGCAGCGCTTGCCGTTTTCGTACTTGACGAGAGCGATGCGAGCAGTGCGGTTCGGATCGTATTCGATAGTTTCGACGACGCAGGAGACACCTGCGAACTGACGCTTGAAATCGATGAGACGATACAGTTTCTTGTGACCACCACCGCGACGGCGGGAAGTGATTTCACCGGCGTTGTTACGGCCAGAGCTACGCTTGATACCCTTGGTAAGCGGCTTGTACGGCTTGTCAGCAGTGATTTCCTTGCGGTCACCAATCTGCTTGTAACGAAGCGTCGGGGTAAGCGGGCGATAAGACTTCAAACCCATGATTATACTCCTTCGAACTCAGCGATGGACTGACCGGCCTTCAAAGTAATGTAGGCCTTCTTCCAGTTGGACTTCTTGCCAGCAACCATGCCCATACGGACACGCTTCATCTTACCACGGTTGATCAAGGTGTTGACGGAGTCAACAGAAACGTTGAAACGCTTTTCGATAGCTTCCTTGATTTCGGTCTTGGTGGCAGACTTGGCAACCTTGAAAACGTACTTCTTCACATCCTTGGATGCAGCCATAACCTTGGCAGCGTCTTCGGTAATGTGCGGAGCAACGAGGATTTCGTGAATTTCAGCCATTAGCGGCCTCCTTCAAGTTCTGCGAGTGCAGCCTGAGAGATAACAACGTTGTTGGCACGAACGATATCGTAGGTGTTAACGTCGGCTACGCGAGCGCAACGGCACCAAGGGATATTGTTGGAGGACAGGTAAAGGTTCTGATCCTTTTCGCTAACCAGGAAGAGAGCGTTACGCTGTTCCAGACCAGCCTTAGCGAGAACGGAGAGGAGATCCTTGGTCTTGGGAGCTGCGAAGCTGAGAGCTTCGAACACCATCACCTTGCCTTCAGCTGCCTTAGCAGAGAGAGCAGAGTGGAAAGCGATCTTCTTAACCTTCTTGTTGACCTTTTCGAAGTAGTCGTGAGACTTCGGACCGTGAGCCTTAGCACCACGAACCCAAACTGCAGAGGTGTTCTGACCGGAACGAGCGCGGCCGGTACCCTTCTGCTTCCACGGCTTCTGACCACCACCGCTAACGGCGGACTTGTTCTTGGTCTGAGCAGTGCCCTGACGGTTGTTGTTCAGGATAGCCTTGATATGCAAGTACATGCAAACCTTGTTGACTTCCACGTCGAACATTGCCGGGAGCTGAATATCATTCTTAAAATCGCCAGTAGCGGCGAAGAGCTTTGCATTAGCCATTAGTCTTTCCTCACCACGATAATGCTGTTCTTAGCACCGGGGACTGCGCCACGGACGAAGATCAGGTTGCGGTCGCCATCAACCTTAACGACCTGGAGGTGCTTAACGGTAACCTTCTTGTTACCGAACTGACCAGCCATGCGCTTACCCGGGAAAACACGGCCCGGATAGGAGTGAGCGGAAGTACCACCCGGTTCACGCATATTGTGAGTACCGTGGGAACGAGGACCGCTGTGGAAGTTGTGGCGCTTGATGGTACCAGAGAAGCCGTGACCCTTAGAGATGCCGGAAACGTTGACAACCTTAACGTCAGCGAAATCAGCAGCACCAAATTCCTTGCCAACCGGCCAGGATTCGAGATCAGCGACATCAAATTCAGCGAGGTGTTCACGAACAGCAACGTCAGCCTTCTTGAAATGGCCGATTTCTGCCTTATTGGCACGCTGTTCCTTCTTGAGACCAAAGCCGATCTGGACAGCAGTATAGCCATCCTTCTCTTCTGTCTTGTGGGAAACGACCACGCACGGACCGGCTTCGAGAACCGTAACAGGAACGCATTCGCCCTGTTCCGTGAATACCTGGGTCATTCCCAATTTCTTTGCGAGAATACCGTTCATTGTTATTAAACCTTAATTTCGACTTCAACGCCTGCGGGCAAGTCAAGTTTCATGAGGGAATCTACAGTCTGCGGAGTAGCATCAAGGATGTCGATAAGACGCTTGTGCGTACGGGATTCGAACTGTTCACGAGAAGTCTTGTCAATATGCGGAGAGCGGAGCACCGTATACTTCTGAATCTTCGTCGGGAGAGGGATGGGGCCAGCAATGCGGGCACCAGTGTTCTTAGCTGTATTCACGATGTCCTGAGCAGAGCGGTCGATCATGCGATGATCGAAGCTCTTCAAGCGAATACGAATGCGTTCACCAGCCATTGTAAATTCCTTACTTGATGATTTCGGTTACAGAACCAGCACCAACGGTACGGCCACCTTCGCGGATTGCGAAGCGGAGCTGCTTTTCCATTGCAACGGGGGCAATGAGAGTGGTGTGGATGGTCACGGTGTCACCCGGGGTCACCATTTCGACACCTTCCGGCAGCTGGATGGTACCAG
>NZ_MWQG01000079.1:0-4371 GCF_002210365.1 Fibrobacter sp. UWH1 | reverse complement strand
TCAAGTCCCGAGGAAGTCTCTCCTCAATATACGCCGGCAGCGGGATTGAATGAGGCTTTGAAACCGAATGATGAAACTCCTAAGGTTCCTGACATGGATTCCGTGACGCGTGAAGAAAATTCGCAATCTCGTGAAGAAATTCTGGATTCCTATCGGGATGCGGGACATTTCTTGGACGAGAGGGTCGAAGTGGAGCCTTGTTCTACTGCTGATGACAAGGATGACCACTGCATGTTGAAAAAAGATTATGCCAAAGGCAGTGTCTATTTCAATTACCTGGGCTCGGAGGAATATATTCGTTGTGAACAGTATGAAGGACGCGCTTTGGAATATCGTGTTTCAATAAAGGATTCTGTGGTAACCCAGACGTTGACCGTGTCCGAAGCCAAGGGTCTTGTGGATACGATTCCTTTCTATGCCGGCTCTAGTGAAACAAGGTTGTCCCTTTCTTGTAAGGGCCAGTATAGCCACAATGTGGATGAAGGTTCCTATAGCTGTACCACAGTGATTGAACCGAATGTATTTAAGGAACAGTATGTGCTGATTCGAAATACGTATGAAAAGGAGGATGGTCCTGACTTTAGCAGTTTGACATGCGTAGTCGAGGGCGTAGATAAAGCCTCTGGAGCGGCTTATTGCATTGAACTTGATCACAATGGGTACATTGAGGAAGACGATTCCGATGTGGATTATGAATATGTGTACAAGGTTTATTCCGATGCAAAATGTGCAGAAGAACTAGACTTTGATGCTATTGAAGAAGAATTCAAGAAACTCCATGATGGTTCTAACGTCACTTGTGCTAATGGCGTTTGCTTGCAGGAGACAACGTACTATTCCTACGCAAATGAATCTTGGGGGCAGTTTAGCAACGATGTTGTGGTAGATTGCCTTCAGATGCCAAGTACGCCACAAGAACAGCCCACATCCGATAATTAGAAGTGGGCTTGACGCTTAACGCATTTTTGGGAGCTAGGCGGTTACTTAGTGGCAGGGAAGGCAGCAATGCCTTCCTTCCATGCATTCAGGGATTCGTTGGATGTATCTACGCCCCAATCGGCTTCGTGGCCTTTGCTTTGGCTAAAGATGACGAGACCCTTGATTTTCGGGAATTCCGTGGGCAAAATGCGGAACATTTCCCGGAACCATTCTGCCTTGCTACCGCCGTGTTCTGAACAGGAAAATTCTGCGATGAACATGGGCTTGTTGAAACCTTCGATGGCTCTGTATGCAGCCCTGAACACTTGTGAGAAGCTTTGCCAGCTAGACCAGCTTTGTGCGGTACCCCAGTTGTAGCCGTCGATAGAGGTGTAGTCTACGTAGTCGTCGCCAGGGTAGGAACCCTTCAATGTGGACTTTGCGCCGCTGTTGCTAGCGTTTGTTGTCCAAACCCATTTGACGTTGGAGACGTTCTGGGCCCGGAAACGTTCTACGATGTGGCGGTAGGCTGCGGCAACTTTGTCTTCGGCGTTATTGACAGGATCTTTGCCTGTGCCCCAGGTGTACCAATCGCCGTTGGATTCATGAAGCGGTCGCAACCAGATTTCGGATCCGAATTCCTTCACGCCCTTAGCAAAATCATCCAGGTAGGCGTCGGTTTTGCCGTCGAGGATATCCTGCGCTGTGTAAGGCTGGGGCATCCAGGTAATCATCATGATGGAACCGCGCTTCTTTGCCATTTCAACGTAGGGCTTTGTCCAGGCCCAGTCATTATATTGCCAAAGGACAAAATGGTGGATGACGTCGAGATGGCGCCCCTGCAATCTTTCAAAAGCCTCGACGTTGGCTTCCGTAGGCTGGGGGACTTCTTCCGGTCCGCCCACCCATGCTCCAAAGAACATGGAGTTGAAAGTCTCTGCATCTGGTGTAATGGGTCCCACTTGTGGCTCGGATGTGCTTGATGATGAAATGATGTTTAGTTCTGAAGAGCTGGATGAAGGTGCTATAGGAGTGTCCGCAGAAGAACTTGGCGGGATTGTCAAGGAGTCGCTATTTTCTATTGGATTTGACGGATTTTCAACGACTCCGCTGCCATAATCAGGTTGCTCTGTTGGCTGGGTGATTTCTGGATTTGTGACTTCGCCGGTTTGAATTTCAGCAGGAATGGATGGATCGTCGGGGCTGGCGATGCTGCTTGCTGGATTGGACGTTTTGGAAGTGCTGCATGCGAACATGAACAGGCACGCACTAGCCATGATAAATGACTTGATAAAAGCGTTTTTCATAGAGTTTTGTTCTCCTGCCCTCAAAATAGAAGGAAATTGTGGAAAGATTACATTTTTTTATTTAGTTTGGAATAAAAAATGTTTTAACTGTTTTGAGCTTGCTGCTGAGTTGTATTCTATTTCAGGTTGATCAGTCCAAAGCCTGCCAGGCAAACCAGAATGCCCACCACTTTATTCCAGGTGATGGCTTCGTTATAAAGCCCATACCCAACGAAAATCAGGATGATGGCGAGAATGGTGGCCTGCACGATTTGCGCCCAATTCAGCTGCTTGAATTCTGCCAGAAGGCTGCCGGACCTTCCCAGAATAAAGTAAAGAATGAGCGAGGCTATGGCTCCAACGCTGTAGGTAATGGCCTATGCTGCGAAGGGGTTCATTCCCTTGGACACGGACTTGGCTCAAATCTGATAGATAACGTTGCAGGAAATGATTAGGGCCATTGGCCAAACGTAGGAGAGCATAGGCGGAATATAGATTATTTAAGCAGGTCTTTTGCCCATTCGGGAATGGTGTCGGAGTATTGTTTGAACAATGTGCCGTCCACCATTCTGCAAATCAGGCGGGGTGTTTCGTTCTCGATGGAATTGTCGTAGAGATAAGCTCGATCGACTAAAGGCAGAATTAACGTTGCGTTTGTTTTTGATTTGTAATAACGAGAGATGATTTTAGAAATGGGAACTTCGTGTCCGCCGTTGATAACGCGATTGGTAATTCGCATTACATTGATTAATGGATTTTCTGTACACAGTCGCCGAAGGTTTCTTGAGCAATGTTGTCGGGGTTGATGTAGATGCTATGCGGCATTAATCCTCCCTTCGGCAATGCCTGTAGCGGCGTTTACCGGGAGTGCGAGGGCGGCAGCGTCACGGGGTTCCGGGGTGGCTCCTTCGCGGGCCTTTGCACGGGCCTTTGCACGAGCCTTGTGGAGGGAACGGCTGTTGGCGATGAATACGTTCACCTTGTCGATGAAGGCCATGCAACTTTCGTCACCCTTGGTGGCCGCGTTGTACTGCGCGAAGTTAATCAGCTGGCGGAAGGCGCTGATGCAATCGTTGCGGAGATTCTTGCTGGTGGTCTCCTCGCGGATGCGGCGTTCTTCGACGCGGGTCTGGTTGGCTTCGGCGAATGCGCCTTGTACCTCTTTCAGGGCGTTGAAGGCAAGCTCCAGTTCGCTCTCGGCCAGGGCCTCGGCATATTCTTCCTTGCCAATAACCGCCTGGACGTTAGCAATGACCGATTCGATGATACCGGTGAGGCTCTTCTGGTCAACGGAACCTGCATTGCCGTAGCCCTTTACGTATTCCCAGATTTCCTTGGCCAGGGCGGAACGCTGCTGGTCCAGGGAGCCTGTGAGAACCTTTACCGTTCCACGGAAATTGCGGAATGCGACGGTGCGCTTGGAATCAAACAAAGGAAACCGATGAAGCCGTCGTTGCATAAATTTCAACAATCGATACGAAAAGAGAGTATATTTTAAACCATCAAATTAATGAATATGGCTTGCGAAAAGCCCTTTATTAAAAAATCTACAAGTCCAAGTAAAAAGGGGAACGATATGCAGAAGAAAGAATACAAGGCTCCGAAAATGAAGGAAATCAAGCTGAAAGCCCGCGCAAGTTTACTGTCAGGGAGCAGCGATGGTTACCACGGAACGGTTGACTACAATGATCTGCCTGATTCCGTAGAAAAACCTGAAGTATAAAACGAAAGTCCTTCCGAACAAAATCGGAGGGACTTTTTCTTTTGCGTTCGCTCGGCATCATCACTCGTGTCAACAGTTGTTTATAGAACAACCTAAGCCTCGGCCATGTCGATTCAAGTAAACTTGATCGCCATGGCTCTCGTGCAAACAGTTGTTTGTAGAACAACCTAGCATTCGGTCATCCCCGTCAAACGAGGACAGGTGTCGGCTCAAGCAAGCTTGGCCGCCGCGACACTCATGCAAACAGTTGTTTGCAAAATGCAGTCGGATTGAAAAATGAGTTGCCTGCGCGAAAATCGATAAATATATTGTCCTCACAAATAGTTTAGTAGATCCATGACGAAGTCCTCCCGGCAAAGGGACGCGACGACGTTGTGGATTTTTTTGAGCGCGGATTCTCATCGTCAAGTAAATCCGATCTAGGCTGAAAACAAAAAAAAATCC
>NZ_MWQG01000078.1:0-4553 GCF_002210365.1 Fibrobacter sp. UWH1 | reverse complement strand
CATTTGCACTATACCTGCCTTTTTGTATAGTGTCAACTTTTTTCAGGATAAGACAAATATTCCTGTGGATGTCGCTACGCTGGAGGGGTGCTTTCCCGAGCATAAGGCTCTGAATGGCAAATTGTCCGCTCTCGAAAAGAGCGGCGAACTGATCCGCCTAAAAAAGGGCTTATACGTGGTTGCTCCCGAAGTCAGCGGTGCTCTGATAGATTTGAATCTGGTCGCGAACCATATCTATGGTCCGTCCTATGTTTCTATGGAAACGGCCCTTGCATATTACGGGCTTATTCCAGAGCGAGTGTATCAGGTGAAATCCATGACCTTGAAACATTCCCGCTATTTTGAAAACTCGTTGGCAAATTTCTTGTACACGCAGACCACTCCAGAGTACTATTCCGTTGGCTTGAATGTTGAGGTCAAGGATGGTTACGGCTTTTTGATGGCTTCTCCAGAAAAGGCTTTGTGCGACCTGATAGTAAGTACGCCCAATCTTCATCCGCGCTTTAAAAGTGCCATGTACGAATTTTTGGAATCTGATTTGCGGTTGGATATGGATGCTTTCTTCAAGATGAATGTTTCTGTAATCAATCAGGTTTTAACCTGCTGCAAAAAGAAGCAGGACGTGGATTTGTTAAGGAGGATGCTTGAATGACAATTTTTGAACAGATGGTTCAGGGCTATGCAATCAATTCTGAAAATGACCGCCGTAACGCTGAGTACGAAGTCATGCAACAGATTGCACTAGCTGGATTGCAACGCGGAGGCTTTTTTGAAAAAGCAGCCTTCTACGGAGGAACTTGTCTTCGCATATTTCACGGGCTGGAACGATTTAGTGAAGATATGGATTTTTCCTTGGTGAATAAGGACGATGATTTCCATTTTGAAGATTATTTCCCTAGCACAGTGAATGAATTCAAGTCTGCCGGGCTTGATGTAGTAATTGTCAAAAAGCAAAAGAAGGATTTTGGAAAGGTTGAATCTGCTTTCTTGAAGGAAGATACTTCGGTTTATGATTTGAAGTTTAAGTCAACAAAAAGTATCAAGATTAAGATAGAGGTTGATACGGACCCTCCCTTGAATTTCGAAACGGAATCAAGAATTTCGTTGATGCCCTTCTCCTTTGCAACCCGCTGCTTTACCCTGCCTTGTCTTTTTGCCGGCAAGATGCATGCTCTGATTTTTAGAAATTGGAAACAACGCGTAAAGGGGCGTGACTGGTATGATTTTGAATGGTATGTCAGAAAGGGTGTTGCCCTGGATTTCTCTCATTTCCAAACAAGGTGCAACGAATTTTCCAAGATTGAAATGGATAAGGAACTTTTTTCCAAAATGCTTAAGGAAAAGTTGGCTACCACCGATATTAAGATGGTAAAGGCCGATGTTTTGCCTTTTGTAAAGGATCCCAAGTCGTTGGATATTTGGACTAACGATTACTTTGTCCAGTTGGCGGATATGGTGAAGCTTAGGTGAACTTTGGCACGGTTCTTGCATTTAGACCTACGAAAACAAAAGAAAAGTAGTTGTTTGTTTCAAAGTGAAACGTTGATGACTGCGAAATTGTATAAAAATGAACAGAAAGGCGTTCCTCTTGCTTCACTCCTCAAAGTGACCCCGTAGGGGGAACGACCTCACACCTGAAAGCGAAGCGTGCTGAAAGCACGAAGTGCGACCTACTAGGAGATAAAAATGGCAACTGAAAAAATGGAGTTCCAAACTGAAGTTCGCGACATGCTGAACTTGATGATCAATTCCCTTTACAGCAACAAGGAAATCTTCCTCCGCGAACTGGTTTCCAACGCTGCAGACGCACTGGACAAGCGCCGCTTCCTGTCCCTCTCCGATGCAAGCCTTTTGCCCAATGGTACCCAGCTCCGCATCGATATTGATGTAAACAAGGAGCAGAAGAAGCTGACCATTACCGATAACGGTATCGGCATGAACAAGGAAGACTTGATCAACTGCCTGGGCACCATCGCCCGTTCCGGCACCAAGAACTTCATCAAGAACCTGAAGGATTCCGATAAGTCTAGCGTGGATCTCATCGGTCAGTTCGGTGTGGGCTTCTACTCCATCTTCATGGTGGCCAAGAAGGTTGAAGTGTTGACCTTGAAGGCTGGCGAAACCCAGGGCTACCTGTGGAGCTCCGAAGGTACCGGCGAATTTGAAATTTCCGAATGCCCCCGTAACGAAGTGGGTACCAAGATTACCTTGTACCTGAAGGACGACGAAGACGCTGAAGACTTCACCAGCGAATGGAAGATTAAGGACATCGTCAAGAAGTACAGCGGCTTTGTGAACTACGGTATTTACTTCCACCCGGAAGCAACCAAGAACGACAAGGGCGAAATTGAAGTCAAGGAAGAAGAACGTCTTAACGACAAGACTGCTCTCTGGCGTCAGTCCGAAAAGGAAGTGAAGGAAGAAGAATACAAGGAATTCTACAAGGTCATCGGTCACGATGGTGGCGAACCCGCTTGCTGGAGCCACAGCCACGCCGAAGGTTCCCTGGAATTCTGGAGCTTGGTGTACATTCCGTCTAAGGCTCCCTACAACATTTGGCAGAACGATGCTCTCCATGGTCTGAAGCTCTATGTGAAGAAGACGTTCATCATGGACGACTGCAAGGACCTCTTGCCGCCTTGGCTCCGCTTTGTCCGCGGCGTAGTGGAATCCGAAGACTTGCCGCTGAACGTGAGCCGCGAAATTTTGCAGTCCAATAAGATTGTCACCAACATCCGTAAGCATGTGATCAAGAAGGTTCTTGACGCTCTGCAGAACATGGCCGACAAGGAAGCCGATAAGTACACTGCCTGGTGGAAGGAACTGGGCATGGTTCTGAAGGAAGGCTTCTACATGAACTGGGAACATCTTGATGAACTGAAGAAGCTGCTCCGCTTTGAAAGCACCAAGACCGAAGAAGGCAAGCTTGTTAGCCTCCAGGAATATGTGGACCGCATGCCGGAAGGCCAGAAGGAAATTTACTACCTCATTGGCGACAAGAACGCCGTGAAGTCTAACCCCATGCTGGAGGCTTTCAAGGCCAAGGGCTACGAAGTGCTTCTCATGAGCGATGGCATTGATGAATTCATGATGTCTTCTCTGATGGAATTCGGCGACAAGAAGTTCCACGACGTTTCCCGCGGTGATGTGGACTTCGAAAAAACTGAAGACGAAAAGAAGGCTGAAGAAGAAAACAAGGGCCTCTTCAAGGGTCTTTGCGAAAACCTCCAGAAGGTTCTGGACGAAGACATCAAGGAAGTCCGCGTATCTAGCCGTCTGAAGGACAGCCCCTGCTGCCTCGTCACCAGCGACGATGCCATGAGCGCCCAGATGGAACGCATGATGAAGGCCATGGGCCAGGCCAACGTGCCTAAGTCCAAGCGTATCCTGGAAATCAACCCGACGCACCCCATCTGCGAAATGCTGAAGGCTAAGGCTGAAGCAGGTTCTGATCTGGGTGATTGGCCCAAGGCTCTTTACGGTCAGGCACTCTTGGCTGAAGGTAGCCCGCTGCCTAACCCGGCAGAGTATGTAGCAGCAATTACAAAGCTGCTGACTGCTGCTGCTAAATAAACCGCGAACGGCCTCGCTCCCACCTAAAGGTCGCCTTTAGGTGTCGTCCTGAGATGCCGTAAGGCATCGAAGGATCTAGCGATAATTTCCCGCAAAAAAAGACCTCGTTCAAAAAACGAGGCCTTTTCTTTAATGTCAGACTTTTTTATTCTGCGGGATCCACAACCGGGGTGATTTCTGCGTCACCGCCACCGAATCCGCCCCAGGAGCCTTCGCCCCAGTTAAAGCCGCTGTTGTCGCCGTCACCGCCGAATCCCCAGCCGCTCAAGTCCATGGTCCATTCGCCATCCTTGCAGACGTAGGTGAAGCTCATGCCCAGGCCGGTGTCCACTTCCTTGGTGGCGCCTTCTTCGGTGCAGGAGTTATCGCCTTGTTGCCATTCGCCGTCCTTGCAGACCATCGAAAATCCCATCATTTCCTGGGTTGCGCCCTCGGTGCAGGAGTTATCGATGCCCCATTGGCCGTCCTTGCAGACGTATGTTATTTCCATGCCCATCATGGTCGTGGAGGTGGTTTCGCCTTCATTGGCGGCGGTGCATTCCGGCATGTTTTCGAACTGGTTTGCGAAGTCGCCCCAGCCCGTGGTATCGATGTTGTTGAAGAGGGAGTCGAGAGTGCTTGGGTCAAAGTCCCCAATGGGGTTGTCGCCCTTATTGCCTTCGTCCTTGTTGTTTTCGCTCGGGTTTTCTTCGGCCTGAGTGGCGGAAGATGCCGGAGTATCTGCTTCTGCAGCAGAAGATGCCGGGTCGGTTGCGTCTGCAGAGGAAGTGGGCTGGTTCGGGTCTTCCGCAGGTTCGACGCTGGAACTTGAAACCTCAGGTTCTTCTGCAGAGGATGAGGTGGATGAATCGCCACAAGCTACAAGTCCGAAAGTTGCAGCCAGTGCGACGATAGAAGAGATTCCCTTGATATTCATTTTAGGCTCCGCGGATTCTCATCGTCAAGTAAATCCGATCTAGGCTGAAAACAAAAAAAAATCC
>NZ_MWQG01000077.1:0-4619 GCF_002210365.1 Fibrobacter sp. UWH1 | reverse complement strand
GCTGCAAAAGAGGCTACTAAGAATAAAACTCTTGAAATTGCAATGACTATGCTAAAACGGAAATACGGCATTAATGAAATCATTTCGATTTGCAGTCTCTCATCCAAGGAAGTCCTTAAACTGAAAGCCTCCTTAGAAAAGGGTTAAAGCAGAACAACAAGCGCGAACTATATGAAAAACTGATGGTCTAAAACCATCAGTTTTTTTATCATTGAATTTAAGGGGGGGGATGTTGAATTGTTATCTTTACCCCACAAATTTCTTAAAATCTAGTTGGGTTAAAGATACTTGAATCTAAAGGAGAAAACGTGAAAGTCATTTTGCCAGTTGCCGGAAAGGGGGAACGCATGCGACCGTACACAAACGAGTTGCCAAAGTGTTTGCTTCCCGTAGGCGGAAAAACTATTATTGACTGGATCGTAGAAGACGCTTTAAAGCTCAATCCCTCCGAAACAATCTTCATTACCGGCTACAAAGCCGAGAAAATGGATCAGTATCTGGAAAGCAAACCAAACTGGGGCAAAACGCGCGCCATTCTCCAGAGCGACCCCCAGGGGCTAGGTCAAGCCATCAGCTTAGCCCTCCCCGATGTCAACGATGAGCCCCTAATCATCATCCTAGGCGACACCCTCTTTGACGCCGACCTTAGCATACTCAATCCTGTACGTCATTCTGAGCGAAGCGAAGAATCCAGTAACGTTCTATTCACCTACAAAGTCGCCGACCCCCGCCGATTTGGCGTAGCAGTCACCGACACCAACGGTAACATCCAACGTCTTGTAGAGAAACCCCAAGAATTCGTAAGTAACGAAGCCATAGTCGGCATCTACTACATCAAAGATGTAAAGGCGCTAAAAACAGCCTTGCAACACCTCATGGATAACGATATCCGAACCAAGGGAGAATTTCAGCTAACCGACGCGCTGCAAATGATGATCGAACAAGGATGCAAGTTCCGTACCGCTCCTGTGAAGGAATGGCTAGACTGCGGTTTACCGGAAACCCTGATTGAAACGAACACTTGGTTACTGAACAATCGTCTATCAGGTACTATTGATCAAAACACAGCGGAATTGAATAATCATAACGCAATCATACCTCCCTGCCATATTGGCAAGAATTGCCGTATCGAAAATTCTACTATAGGTCCCAATGTAACCATCGGAGACAATTGCATTCTTAAGGATGCCATAATAAAAGATTGCGTGGTGTGGAACAATGTAGAACGTAACAGCATTAACTGTGAAAACCAGATTATAGCGAACGTATAAAATGAAGTTTTCCTATCTACTGATTGCTTTCTTTTTCTTGATTTTAAACGGGTGTTCAGACTTTTCATCCGAATCAAATGAATTTGAACTCAGTGGGAAATACTACGCCTGCGATGGCGACCGTTATGGCGAAATCATTGATGATTCAAAACTCGGCAAGAAACAATACTGTAATGGGTATCGATGGATAGACCTAGTTCCAGAAGATTCTATCGTCACAATTCGCCCAGAATCAAAAGATTCCACCGTCGGAGATTTGTCAGAATCGAAAGATTCTTCACAAATCATGTATGAATGTAACAATGGATCCATTGTTATAAACAAAAATCTCTGCTCTGAAAATCCAAAAGAATATCTCCCCCTAGATGACTCTGAATATCCATACGCAGGAATTCCTAGGATTGTCATTGAAACTGAAAATTTCCGAGCAATCAAAGATCGCGAAACAGAGATTCCAGCCAAGCTTCAAATATGGGGCGAAAACGCACCAGAAAGTGAAATTATGGAATTGACGATTAGAGGGAGAGGGAATTCAACATGGGAAAAAAAGAAAAAGCCCTATACAATTTCATTTAATAAAGCACTAAATTTTTTGGGGATGAAAAAAGCAAAAAAATGGGTTTTACTAGCAAATTATTTTGATAGAACTCTCATCCGAAATGCAATCGCTTTTGAAATCGGTAAAAAAACTCAGCTTCCCTGGACGCCATCAGGAAAATTTGTTGACGTCTACCTAAACAGAGTTTATCAAGGCAATTACTATGTTGCGGAAAAAGTTCAAATTAATAAAAACCGACTTGAAATAGGGAAAGACAATTTTTTATTAGAATTTGATGTTAATTACGATGAAAAATATAAGTTCAAGTCGAATTATTATGATTTACCGATAAACATTAAAAATCCTGACACTTTATCCAGTAATCAACTAGCTGCAATCCAAGAAAAGATTAACACCATTGAAAAAAAACTGCAAGAAAAACCTAATTCAAAAGACATTGTATCCTTGATTGATTTACAATCTTTTGCAGATTACATGATTGTTTATGAACTCACACAAAATAGTGAGCCAAACCATCCCAAAAGTGTATACACCTACTATAGTGATAAAAAAATACATGCAGGTCCCATATGGGACTTTGATTGGGGAACCTTTAAAGTATCCAAAACAGGTTGGCGCAATAACTCCGCTATATGGAACGAGCAATTGCTGAAAAACGAACAGTTTGTGGAGATTGTAAAACAAAGTTGGAAGTCCTACAAAAAATCCTTTGAGGACGTTGAAAAAACAATTGATTCTCTGTCAGTTTATCTTCATCAATCCGGCAACCAGAACAATGAAAAATGGTCAATTGATCTATCTTCATCGTTTTTTCCTGACAAAAATAAATCTTTTGATGAGGCAATTTCAATGCTCAAGGAAGTCTATTTATCAAGAATTCAGGAATTAGACAGTCTTGTTGACAAACTATAGCTTGATATTTTTTATGTGCCGTTTAACCCTGCTCAAAAAGCCTCTGATGCGTTTATAGGTACGAATGTATAAAGCAGGCTTCGGGCAATACTTTGTCCTGAGTTCTGAAAAACTCTTCTTTTCAAGATCCGCGAAGAATTCTGATCTGCGAGGATGTTGCTTTTCGGAACGGATAATGCAGGGATTATGCGCAATGGCATATTCAGCTTTTGATTCACAATGAACAACCAAATCTTTTATTGAATCAAAAAGTTCAATACCACGTAAAGTATTCATCAATACTACAGATGTTCCCTTGTTGTCATTCATTTCGGGATGATAATTAGACACACCCCAATAATCACCTAATGTTATATCTGCAATGCGGGGCAACTTTCGGTATTTACAATCAGAACAAGACTTATTTTGGCAGATTCGGCTCAGAAACACGGCCATATAATCAGAATGATCATGATTGACAACAAGTCTCTTTCCGCTATCAAACAGATGGGCCAAAGAATAACTCCCCCACCCAGTAGATTTATCACGGAACAAGGTCGTGTTCAGTTTGGATTTCTGATTATTTTCCAAAGATTCAACAAACTTTCCATAAACCTTGACACTAGGCGATCCATGGCAGACAATATCCACCGTATAAAGATTAGGATATTGGCCTTTGTCAAGTACAGAATACAAAGCGGCAACCTGGCAAGGTGTCCCGGAAAACAGAACAATCCGTCCAGCCTTGATCAGAGAACGAACCTCTTTATAAATCAGACCCGCATTCGCCTGAACATATTTAGATCCACGAAGTTTCGGCAAATCCACTTCGTTATCAACTATGACATGGCCAAAGTGCGTTGCATCCTGTTGAGCGACACCGACAACAACACCGCCATCAGCAATTATCTTGCGGGCAAGAGCAGAAAAAATTCCACCACTAGAAGATGCCAAGCGGACCTGTTCATCTTTTACATAAGCGGCCAAGGTCTTGGGAGTAGAAGTACCTTCATTAGGATTGAGAACCTGTTTAGTCCAGGGGCAAGCTCGTTCACAAGCACCACACTGGATACATTTTGATTCATCGATAACCGGTCGATAGAAGCCTTCGGTATCCAGTTGCATGGTAATTGCCTCACGAGCGCAAACATTTGCGCAGGCTGCGCATGAGGAACAGTTGCTAACAGGGATATTCATCATCAAACTCCTAGCAAAATTCTAGTCAATTTCGGAAAAAGTTTTTTCATCAAGCCTAAACAAAACATACATAACAGTATGTCTCCAAGGACCAATACCACCCATCTCAAATACGAACCAGGAAACAGCACAATTGATCCCAAGGGAGAAATGATAAAACAATGAATTAAGTAAATACCAAAAGAGAATTTCCCAACAAACTCTACAAAGGTAAAAAATATTTTAAGACATTTCGAAGAACACAACGAATAGAGAGACTGCACCTTTTCAGATAATAACAGAGGAATAAAAAAAACGCTAAACAATATAGAAGACGGATGTTGCCCTAATCCAGCAAACTTGCCTTGCGAATTCAACAAACAACTTTCCATTACACACAATAAAAAACAGACCGGAGTAAACCAAATAAACGGACGCAGCGAGTACCTCCTCACCTGCATTTTACCAATAAAAAAGCCTATAGCGAAAAAAACATACCACATCCATATTCCCCCGGCATACAAAACAAGAGGCAAATCAATATGTAAATATCCATCAATCGCATAGACTTTGACAGTCCAACAAAACACAGCAATAAATCCAGAACCATATATAAGTTTATAATTTTCCGCCCATTTTTTATTTAATAAAAATACAGTTAAATAACGGCTCTTCATCAACATGTGTGGGTGGCTTCGCCACCCTTTTTTGTTGACATTCGC
>NZ_MWQG01000076.1:0-4927 GCF_002210365.1 Fibrobacter sp. UWH1 | reverse complement strand
TTAGAGTATATTTCTAGGCAAGTTAAACAAATTTACTTGGCGACTTAAATTCGCCGAGGATAAAATGAGCTATCAAATGAAAAAGTACGAAGACCTGGACATTACCGACAACTTTATGTTTGCCAAGGTCTTCAGCAACGAGGATGTGGCCAAGGATTTTCTGCAGGACATCCTGAAAATTTCCATCGACAAGATTTCCGTGGTCGCCGAAGCCACGACCCAGGAAGATCCCTTCCACAAGAGCGTCCGCTTCGATGTGCTCGTGAAGGAGGAATTGCCCAACTCAGGCCGCTATTTCGATATTGAGTATCGTGCAAACGAGTGCCGCGACAAAATGCTTGCATTTTGGCATGGCCGAGTGCAGCCGATGACGCCGTAGGCGTCAATTGCAGATGGAAGATACTGGCGAACTGCCCAAGCGCGCCCGCTACTACCAGGGAATGTGCGACCTGGATGTCCTCGCCAAGGGCGTAAGCTACGACGAACTCCGGGAACAGTACATCCTGTTCATCTGCCCGGACGACATCTTCGGCAAGGACAAGCCCGTTTACAGGTTCCAGAATCGCGAAGAAAGCGACCCGAGCATCCTGATGGGCGACCTCTGTTACAAGAATTTTTATATCTTTAAGAAGTATCGCGAAATCAAGGACAACTCCATTCGCGAATACATGCAGTACTTTGCCACGCAGAAGTACGGATCCGCAAAGATGAAGCGCATCCACGATCTCGTGGAACAGTACCGCAAGGACCCCATCACGAAGAAGGCTTACATGACCCTGGAACAGGAACTCAACATTCGGTACAAGAAAGGTCTTGCCGAGGGGCGCAATGAAGGACGTGCCGAAGCCAACAAGGAACTCGCCAAGGCCTTGCGCGATCAAGGGAAACTTACTTTGGAAGAAATAGCCTCAGTTTCTGGCCTTACTCCCGAAGAAATCCAGGCGCTGTAAAAAGCGGTTTTTGGCCTTCTTGAAGGACGTTCAATCTTTACAAAAATCTTACGGGCAATTATATTTGTACTGAATCAATAATGCTTGTAGAGGGCCGGATTCCGCGCCCTTTTTGATTTTAAGGAGAAAATAAATCATGATGCGTAATGGCATTAACTCTTATTTGACCTCGCTGGTCATGGTACTGGCGCTGTTGTTCTCGGCAAATGCCTTTGCTGCTGAAACAGTACAATCAACTATCGAGATAGATAACAATCAATATGCTTTATACACAGGGTTTACGGCAACTGCGGGATCAGAGGCTCCTAGCGGTTATGTGCTTCAGAATATGGTTGATGGCGATTTGACAACTGGGTGGAATACTGCACCGAGTGTGAGTGAAGATTATGCTTCAAGAGGTTATGCATATTTTGAGTTCTCGTCAGATGTTCCTATTGTTTTAAAAGGATATGTACTGAACTCACATAGGGCAAGCGGTTATCACCCAACAGATAGAAGGTTGTACGCAAAGGCTAACGAAGATGACGAGTATGCGTTAGTTTCTTCTTATACAAATGAAGATTATTCAGGAACACAGAACTCGTTTCCTATTGCTAATGAAGATAATAAACCATATAGATATTTCCGCTTTGAGGGTACGAATAGCGTTCAACATGTTTGGTTACATGAAATTCGATTGTATGGTGGACGTGAATTAACTTATGTTTTCATGCCAAAAAAGAGTGCAACCTGTACTGCAACTGGAATTAAACAGGCATGCTATCTGAGAAGCGACGGAAAGTATTTTACTGACGAAACTGGTGCTGCTGATTTGTCAAAAGAAGATGTAATTGAGCCTCTTAAACCTCATAATATTATCCATCATGAAGAAGATGATGTTTATTATGAGCGTTGGCAATGTTCTGTATGTGGAAAGTTCTTTAAAAATGCTGAAGGAACGGAAGAAATTTCCGATATGGTATTGTTTACTAAATATAGACGTGTTGCTGTAGCTTCAGAATACAGAACATTAATTCAAATAATGAGTTCGCTTCGTAATGATTTGTCTGATCAAATCACTGGCGATATTGTCTCTTTTGTAGTTGCCGAAAAATATATTGATGTAAATTCAATTAAAGTAAGTGACGGTGTAAATGATTATCCAATCACTTCTGAAGGAAATGGCTATTATTCGTTTACTGTTCCAGCGGCAAATGTAACGATTTCAGCAGAAAAAAAGCCCAAATACGAGGATGTTGTATTTTTTGATTTGGAAAGGGACGTAGATGGGAAGCATGTTGTGACAGATGTTTTTCATTCTGGATTAAGTACAGTAAAACTCAATTCGAGTATAGACTATAGAATTGATGATGGAACAAGCGGTTTTTATGTCGAATCACTTCAAAATATGGATGCTCCGTTTACCAATGTTGAGGGTAGATTTATAGGTCTTACCACTCGCTTTTCTGTACCAAAGACTGGTTGGTATGATATTTCGTTCAACGATGCTGGTGATGATAAATGGAATCTGTCTATCACAGCAACAACAAGAAAACCTCAGATAGAAACAATTTCTGATCAGGTTTATACAGGCGAAGACATTATGCCCAAACCTGTGGTGACATTAGATCTTTATGATTTAACAGAAGGATCCGACTACGAATATTCATATTCCAACAATATAAATGTTGGCTCTTCTGCAACTGTTACGGTTACATTCAAGGGTGATTATGCGGAGTTCGGTTCTGTTTCAAAATCCTTTAATATCACGAAGGCTACGCCTACAGTTGAACCTCCGACTTCTGCCAATCCGAAGTACGCTGGTGCATGCGTCGCACTTGTCACCGCCGGATCTACGAACTTTGGAACGATGCTTTACAGTTTAGATGATGATGATGATTACTCGGAAAATATTCCTTGTGCGGATAAAGGCGGCGATTATACGGTTTACTATAAGGTCGAGGAAAGCGATAACTGGTCTGGTGCCGCAGGGAGTGTTGAAATTCAGGTGCCGGTTCGTGTTGATGTGACCGTGGTTGGCGACGGTTCTGTAAGTGGCTACGATCCCGACGAATTCTACCCTGTTGGTACAGTACTTACCCTTACCGCGGAGCCTGCAGACGGATACAAGTTCCTTAGCTGGAACAGTGATGTCGATGTTCCTGCAACATTTGAATACACGGTTGATGCAGAACAGAATAGCCTAGAAGCGACTTTCAGCAATCGCTATATTGCCTACACAACCAGCGACGGTGATACTGCTTTGCCTCAGCTTTCATCTATGTATGATATTAAGAAAAATAAGTGCGAGGACGGTCTGTGTGTCATGTTTTTGGGCGATGGTGTTACAGAACTAGAAAGTGGCGCATTTCATGGTAATAAACGCTTGACTAGTATTGAAATCCCGAGCAGTATTGAAACTATTGGGCATTTCGCTTTTGCAGAAACTCCTTTGATCCGTGTGGATATGAAGTCAAAAGTGCCCCCTCAATTGGGGGAATGGATGACTTTCTACAGCGTTCCTGATGAATATTTGATTCACGTGCCTCATGGTTCAGCCGACGCCTACAGGTTTGCCGATGGCTGGAAGGATTACAAGGACCACATTGTTGATCACGACGCATCTATGCTGGTCTGGACCGATGATGCTGTAGTACCCACATGCTCTGAAACAGGTTGGGAAGCAGGCTATATCTGCAATGAGTGCCACAAGCGCTTTGCCGATGTGGATGGCCATGTTGAAATGTCCCCGGTGGCCGCCCTTGGCGCAACATACGGTGCAGTTTGTATATACAATGACGATAGCAAGGCAATTATCGACGGAAACTCCGAAACCTCCGTACTGCTCCCTTGGAGTATCGATGTGGACGCAATTGAGCTGAATAGGACCTTTGCCGCTGGCACAATCTCCACCATTACGCTGCCTTTTAGCATGTATGTGGAAAATGTGGAGGGCGCTGTATTCTACAGATTTAAGTATGTTTCTTCGGATGACTGGACTGTTCACGTGGGTTCCGTTCGTGACGAACTGATCGCAAACACCCCGTACCTAGTGAAAACTACTGGCGAGACCATCTCCTTTAAGACTGGGGCTACCTTGGAACGTACATTGGATGCCTCTCCCACGGACCAGGGCCAGGATGAGGGTGATGGCTGGGAACTTCGCGGAACCTATGGAAAAATGGTCTGGAAGGAAGGTCATCCGGATCTTGGGTATGTTTATGGTTTTGCTGCCGAGAATGTTGCCGATGTCCATATTGGCGAATTTGTGAAAGCTACCGCTGGTGCAAATCTGCCGCCTATGCGAGCCTACCTCTATTACAATCCTGTCGCAACTCCGGCACCTTCTCCGAAACCGTCCTTCCGTGGCATGGCTCCCATGGCTCGTTCGACTTCCAGTATCGAGACCCCGAATTACTTGGATGTGGTCGTGGATGACGATGAGGGCGGAACTCTGTATATCGGTAAACTCAATACCCGCACCGGCGAGTTCAACGCCGCGGGAGAGCGCTGGTTCGACATGAAGGGCCGTAAACTCAACGGCAAACCCAGCGTTAAGGGCTCCTTCTTCAATAACAAGAGCAAGGTTATCGTAAAATGAAAAGGCCTGAACCGAAGAAACTGTATTGCAAACCCCAGGTAAAAGTAATCAAGCTGAAACACCGTGCGAACCTGCTGCAAAACAGCGGTTTTGAAAATGACGGTCCCAAGGGTTATGGCGGCAAATTTCAGTAATAGGAGTAGAAATGAAAAAGCAAGAGCAGAAGAAACAGTACAAAAAGCCCCAGGTGAAGGTGATCAAGCTGAAGCACCGTTCAAACTTGCTGCAGAGCAGCCTTCCCGACAGAATGGGTGTTGTCGTTGACGATTAGTTTGTTTTTACGATTTCGCCTTGAAGTATAAAACGAAAGTCCTTCCGACCAAAATCGGAGGGACTTTTTTGTGCGGATTTTAGGGTAGGTGCTTGACAAAGGTTCTGCGGAAAACTATATTAAGTA